>JAIVWI010000079.1:6652-12802 GCA_048636595.1 Oceanospirillum sp.
TATCTCTATATCTTGATTAAAAGATATATCAAAGATTAGCGACTGCGGACAGGCAGGTCAATAGCGATCGTTTGCAACCGCCACGCGAATGGAGGGTCAGTGTCCGGTGTTTACCGAAATTGCTAAAGATTTAATTGATTGCGGAAGTTATAATTCAGTGATCGTTTCATGTTCATTCTGCACCAGGTAAGAATGCAAAATCGTGGCGGCAGATTGTACAAAAACAAGGCAGATCAGACTATGACCCCCGGAATCGATAAACAAAAACAATTGTTGCTGGACCAGGTAATCGGCATTCTTGAGAATCGGCTCAGCGCACGGCGCGCCAGGCTGGCAGCCCTGTATGTAAAGTACTATTTCCGTCGTGTGCCGCAGGTCGACATTGCACGGGAAGATCCGGCTACGCTGGCGACCATCGTCATCAACCAGCTTGAATTCCTGATGGATCGTTTGCCCGGTCAAACGTTGATCCGCATTTTCAATCCTGAGATGGAGACGGATGGCTGGGAATCTCAGCACACCATTATCGAGATGGTCAACGACGATATGCCTTTCCTGGTCGACACGGCAACGCTCATACTTTCGGAAATGAAACTGGGTGTGCACCTGATCGTACACCCGGTGATCCGTTTCAAGCGGGATGCACAAGGTAAACTGACTGGCATATATCAAAAGAAAGAAAAGGGGCGTGGGCAGGAGGAGGGACAGGCAGAGTCTTTCATGCAGTTCCAGGTGGACCGGAAGACCCGGCCAGAAGACCTGAAAAAAATAAAAAACCGCCTGAAAGCCGCTTTCAATGATGTGTACAAGGCGGTTGCAGATTGGCGCGTAATTGAGGAACAGGCCAGGGATGCCATCAGCAAAATGCCAGACTGGGCGCCCCGGGTTGACCGTAAATTGATGCAGGAAAGCAGGGAGTTTATGAAATGGTTGCTGGATGACCATTTTATTTTTCTCGGCGTACGTGACTACAAAGTAGAGAGGCGGAATAACGGCTATCAGTTGAACCTCGTTAAGGGTTCCGGACTTGGCATTCTCAGGGAAACTGAGAAGACCGTAACATCCAGACCATTGCGCAGCCTGGCGGTAGAAGTGAGGAAACGTCAAAATACTGCCCCCCTGATCATCACCAAGACCAATGCACGCTCGACCGTTCACCGGGCCGGTTACCTGGATTACATCGGTGTGCTCCAGATCAATGAAAAAGGCCGCACCACCGGCGAGCGCCGGTTTCTGGGCCTGTTCACATCCCAGGCGTATCGTCTTAATGCAATGGACACCCCGCTGATACGGGTGAGGGCGCAGCGGGTGGTGGATTCCATTATGTTGCACCGGGGGAGCCATGCCTGGAAATCCATGGTGCATATCCTTGAATCGCTGCCGCGGGATACGCTGTTCCAGGCTAATTCCAGGGAATTAACGGAAATTGCGACGGGAGTTTTGAACCTGCAGGAACGTTTGCGGGTAAGGCTGTTCATTCGCCAGGAACGGTATGGCCGGTTCTGGTCCTGCCTGGTGTATATACCCAGAGAGCGATTCAATACCGAGAACCGGGAAGCAATCCAGTCCATTTTATACCGGGCGTTTAAAGGTGAACGTCTCGATTACGAAGTCAACGTATCCGCATCAAGGCTGGCTTTACTGCAAGTGGTTATTCGTCCCAGGCAGGGTGTAGAAATCAAGCCGGATGTGCCGGCTCTGGAGCAGAAAATTGTCGATGCTGTACGTTCCTGGACAGATGAATTGACTGAAACGCTGGTACGGAAGCACGGTGAAGAACTGGGGCTGACTTATGCTGCGCGCTTCCGGAAGGCCTTCCCCGAGGCCTACAAGGAAGATGTTTCTCCCTGGGTTGCAGCTTTCGATGTTGAAAATGCAGCGGCGGTAGATGGTGGCGAAGGTCTGCGGATGAGTCTGTACAGGCCCCGCAAGCGCCACGGCGGCATCATCCGTTTCAAGCTGTTCCGAAAACATGATCCGATTCCGTTATTTGAAGTGTTGCCCATACTGGAAAACCTCGGCCTGCGCATAGTCAGTGAGCGGCCGTATGAACTACGTTTTCCGGACGACGAGCGTTTATGGATCCAGGATTTTGACATGACCACGGCGGTGGAACGCGAACTGGACCTGGAGCTCATCCGGGAGCTTTTTCAGGAGGCTTTCAGGCGCGTGCTTGGCGGTGACACGGATAGTGACGGTTTCAACCGGCTGGTCATCGCTTCCCAGATGCACTGGCGACAGGTCAAAATGCTGCGTGCTTACTGCAAATACCTGCTGCAGACAGGAAACCCGTTTTCACTGAACTACATGGCGGAAACCCTGGCGAAACACCCGGCAATCGCCCGCCTGCTGGTTGAACTTTTTGAAGCATCGTTCGATCCCGCTCGTGACAATGAGTCCGACTACCGTAAAGAGCTACGCGCAAAGAAACTGGCCCGGCGGTTCGAGGTCTTGCTCAGTGGAGGGGTCTCCGGAGACAAAGTGTTGTTGGAGTACATCAGTGATGTGGTAGCAGCCCGTGAACGGGATCGCGAAACACAGGTAGCGGCGATCAGCCGGGCATTCAAGCGGTCTCTTGAGTCCGTTTCGAGCCTGGATGAAGATCGCATCCTGTACGCTTACTACGAGATCATACGGGTCACCTTGCGAACCAATTATTTCCAGCCGGACGAGAATGGTGATGCGAAAGAATACATCAGCTTCAAACTGGATTCTCAGGCGGTTCCGAATCTTCCTCTGCCACGGCCGTACCGGGAAATATGGGTATTTTCTCCGCGTTTCGAGGGAATTCACTTGCGGGGTGGAAAGATTGCCCGGGGTGGGTTGCGATGGTCTGACCGCCGCGAAGATTTCCGTACCGAAGTACTGGGGCTGATGAAAGCGCAGAGCGTGAAGAATACGATGATCGTTCCGGTTGGCGCCAAGGGTGGCTTCGTCGTCAAGCATCCACCGGAGCAGGGTGGGCGCGATGCATTTTTAAGGGAAGGAATTAGTTGTTATACGAATTTTATCAATGGGTTATTAGATATAACAGATAATTTAGATGACATAAAAATCTTGCCACCCCAAAGCGTTGTGAGACGGGATGAAGATGACTCCTACCTGGTTGTCGCAGCGGACAAAGGCACGGCCACATTTTCTGATATCGCCAACGGTATAGCGGATGAGCACGGATTCTGGCTGGGCGATGCCTTTGCTTCCGGCGGCTCAGTGGGCTACGACCACAAGGCCATGGGAATTACTGCCAGGGGAGCCTGGGAAGGAGTAAAGCGGCATTTCAGCGAGATGGGCCGCGACATACAGCGTGAGCCGTTTACCGTGGTTGGTATCGGTGACATGAGTGGCGATGTGTTCGGCAACGGCATGCTTTTGTCCAGGCACATCAGGCTGCAGGCAGCATTCAATCACCTGCATATTTTTCTGGACCCCGATCCCGATGAAAAAACCGGGCTCAAGGAACGCCGCCGCCTGTTTCGCAAAACACGTTCAGGTTGGTCGGATTACAACCCCGACCTGATATCCAGGGGCGGAGGTATCTATTCAAGGCTGGACAAGACCATACCCATCAGTGCAGAAGTAAGGAAGTGGCTGGGTATTGACGATGAGCAACTGACGCCGAATAAGTTGATTCGTGAACTGCTCAAGGCGCCGGTTGACCTGTTATGGAACGGAGGCATTGGAACGTATGTCAAGGCTTCATCAGAGAGTCATGCCGAAGTGGGTGACCTGGCGAATAATGCAGTCCGGATTAACGGCCGGGATCTGAGGTGCAAGGTCATCGGTGAGGGCGGTAATCTGGGGCTTACTCAGCTGGGGCGTATTGAGTTTGCTCAGGCCGGTGGCAGACTCAATACGGACTTTATTGACAACTCCGCCGGAGTTGATACCTCTGATCACGAGGTCAACATAAAAATTCTCCTGAACCAGGTGATGCGGGCGGGAGAACTCGATATGCAGTCACGCAACATACTGCTTGCCGGAATGACTGACGAGGTTGCCGGTCTCGTTTTACGCAGCAACTATCTCCAGACCCAGGCACTCTCCCTGATGGAGAAGTTTTCCGGACCGAGGCTGGGATCAATGCAGCATTTCATCAGCGTGCTGGAAGAGGAAGGCCGGCTCGACCGGAACCTGGAGTTCCTGCCCGATGACGAAGAGTTGACGGACAGGAGAAAACGGGGAGAGGGGATGACCAGGCCTGAACTTTCCGTGCTGCTTTCCTACAGTAAAATCCGGCTTTACGAGCAGTTGCTGGATTCTGATGTCCCCGAAGATCCCTACCTGTCGGGTGAATTGATCCGGTATTTTCCACAGCCCTTGCAGGACCGTTTTGCGGACTACATGACCGGACATCGCCTGAAACGGGAGATCATAGCCACGCAGGTAACCAACAGCCTGGTTAACAGGATGGGTGCTTCTTTCACGCTGCGCATGTACGATGATACCGGCGCCGAACCCGCCCAGGTTGCCAGGGCGTATACGATTGCCCGCAGTATTTTTGAAGCCCGGGAATTCTGGCTGAAAATCGAGGCGCTGGATAACAAGGCCGATACTGAGTTGCAGATTTCGGCTCTGCTCAAGATGTGGAACCTGCTCCGGCAGGCCACCCGCTGGTTATTGAACCTGCCGGGAAGTGACCTCGATATTCAGGAGATGGTGGACCGGCTGGCTCCCGGCATGCACACACTGAAGCAGTCGATGCAACATACCATACCTGCGGAATACCTTAGTACTTTGAACAGTCATATCCAGCCCTACATGGATGGTGGATTTTCCAAGTCACTGGCCACCCGTACGGTGATGCTGGATTACGTATTTCCAGCCCTGGACGTGGTTGAAATTGCCGCCCGGCGGGAAACAAATGTAGTAATGGTCGCAAAGGTATTTTCAGGCCTGGGCGATTCACTGAACCTGAGATGGTTGATGCGGCAACTGGAATCCCTGGAAGTTTTGGGGCAATGGCATGCACAGGCACGGGCCAATCTTCGTGATGAACTGTTCACGCAGCACAACCACCTGGTTGAGCGGATACTCCAGGCGGCCGGGGAAGAACCTGATCCGGTGGCTGCCTGGATCGACGCAAACAGGAGTTGTGTCCAACGGCCCATGGACATGATGCATGATATGCGGAACCATGCCGAAATGGACTATGCCACCGTTGCGGTTGCCATCCGGTCGCTGGCACAGCTGGTGAATGAAACAGCATGACTGCCGGAAGCGCCAGGACTTTTACTGCGGGCAAAATTCATTTTGTAGCGAGCAATTCCGATGCGGCACACGCGGCTTTGGCGGAAATGCAGGCACGCTATGGTCAGTGTGAGGCAGAGCAGGCTGATGTTGTCGTCGCCCTGGGTGGTGATGGCTTCATGTTACGTACACTGCATCGCCTGCTGCCGGTCAACCTGCCGGTTTACGGTATGAAAATCGGCAATGTCGGTTTCCTGATGAACCTGTATCGTGAAGATGGCCTCCTGGAACGCCTCAGCCTTGCTAACTGTGTCAGCCTTAATCCCCTTCGTATGAATGCCGTCACGGAAGGCGGCAACGAATCCACGGCCCTGGCCATCAACGAGGTTGCCCTGCTGAGACAAATGAACCAGGCAGCACATATTCGTATTCTCGTAAATGGCTCGGTCAAGGTGGAAAAACTGATTTGTGACGGGGTGTTGGTTGCCACCGCTGCCGGCAGCACCGCCTACAACCTGTCCGTGCACGGTTCCATCCTGCCGCTGGGCACTGAGGCCGTGTCGCTGACTCCCATATCGCCTTTCCGGCCACGCCGGTGGAGAGGCGCTGTACTACCTTCCAGCGCACGTATCCGCTTTGAAATCATGGAGAATTACAAACGTCCCGTCAGCGCCACTGCCGACGCCCATGAAGTCCGTAACGTGATTAGCGTGGACGTGTTCGAGGACAAGGACGTTACCCTCAAATTGATGTTTGACCCCGAACATTCACTCGAAGACCGGATCCTGGATGAACAGTTCCTGTAGGAAGAATGGGGTCAGGAAGAATGGGGTCAGAGTGAAGTGCCAGAGTGAATGCCAGTAGATTTGATGGGTCACTTCTTGCATTCAATGACTGGGCAATATTGGATGCAAATTAACAGTCACACTCCTCTTCGTTGACGCGGGTGGCTTACAGTCCCGC
>JAIVWI010000080.1:0-12604 GCA_048636595.1 Oceanospirillum sp.
CCTTTGTCATCGCCGCCGTCAGCGTTGTCTTGCCGTGATCAACATGACCAATTGTGCCCACGTTGACATGCGGTTTTGTTCGTTCAAATTTTTCTTTGGCCATGCCGGTCTCCGAAATTTTCTTCAAGTTTTCAAAAGCATTGATGCTAAGATCAATCGCCGTACCATGGTGCCCACAACTGGACTCGAACCAGTGACCTCTCCCTTACCAAGGGAGTGCTCTACCGCCTGAGCTATGCGGGCCTGTCTGTTCCACCCACAAACCCATAAAAAATGGAGCGGGTGATGGGAATCGAACCCACATCATCAGCTTGGAAGGCTGAGGTTCTGCCCTTGAACTACACCCGCCATAACAACAACGGAGCGACACCTGTCTTGCGACTGTTGTCCTCCGTTCTTTCAAATCTGACTCACCTCACTCGCCTGAATGCACGAAGTGGTGGAGGGGGTAGGATTCGAACCTACGTAGGCTTAGCCAGCAGATTTACAGTCTGCCCTCGTTGACCGCTTGAGTACCCCTCCGATACCTTGAACCATGATTCAAATGGCCGATCCTGTACTGCCACCAAGGGCAAAACTGCCGGCAAACCGCCATTTTCTGGCATTCGCAGGCAAGCCGTGTATTTTCACCCACAAAACATTGCCTGTCAAGAATGAAAATCGAGTTTTTTGCCTGAACGCCGCACTTCAGACGTTAAAGCGAAAGTGCATCACATCCCCTTCTTTTACGATATAGCTTTTCCCCTCCAGACGTAGTTTTCCGGCTTCTTTTGCCCCCTGTTCCCCTCCTAGCGAGACAAAGTCGTCAAATGCGGTAACTTCCGCGCGGATAAACCCTTTCTCAAAATCCGTATGAATACGGCCGGCAGCTTGCGGTGCAGTAGAATCAGACTTCACTGTCCAGGCTCGCACCTCCTTCTCGCCTGCCGTAAAAAAAGTCAACAGGTTCAGCAATTCATAGCCGGCATGGATTACCTGCTCCAGACCTGATTCCTTGAGACCCAACTCACTCAGAAATTCCTGCCGGTCACTCTCGTCCAACAGGGCGATTTCTGCTTCGATCCCGGCACAGACCGGCACCATTCGGGCATTTTCAGCTTCCGCTTTGTCACGCACGACATCAAGGTAAGGATTGTTCCTGAAGCCATCTTCGGCAACATTTGCCACGTACATCACGGGCTTGGTTGTTATCAGGTGCAGGTCGCGAATCAGGCGTCTTTCATCATCGTTCAAATCCACATTTCTGGCCCGGTGCCCCTGGTCAAGGCAGGCTTGTAGTTTTTCCAGTATTTTCATCCGCATCGCGGCATCCTTGTCATTGGCCTTGATACGCTTTTCCGTTCGCAAGATAGCCCGCTCCACGGACTCGAGATCTGCCAGCGAGAGTTCCGTATTTATGATTTCGATATCACTGAGGGGGTCCAGTTTACCTGCCACGTGGATAACATCGTCGTTATCGAAACAGCGTACGACGTGCGCGATAGCATCCGTCTCACGAATATGCGCCAGGAACTGGTTACCCAGGCCTTCACCCCTGGAAGCACCTTCCACCAGGCCCGCAATATCAACAAACTCCATTGTTGTCGGGAGCACTTTTTGAGGATTAATGATGTCCGCCAGCTGGCCCAGCCTCGGGTCGGGGACTTCAACAACGCCCACGTTGGGATCGATCGTGCAGAACGGATAATTTTCTGCCGCGATTCCGGCGCGTGTGAGTGAATTGAATAAGGTCGATTTACCCACATTGGGTAATCCGACAATGCCGCACTTGAAGCCCATTTATGTATTTCCTTTGTCCGGCCCTGTCACCGTATGTAAAGTTTTCATTGCTTTTGAAACTTCGCCACTCAGCACTTCGCGCATCTCGTCCGCAGCGTCTGAGATCACACGGCGGGTCAATAACTCCTGATCTGCAGAAGGTCTGCTGAGCACATAGCCGGTAACGGCGTCTTTGTGGCCCGGATGTCCGATCCCAATACGCAGGCGCAAAAACTCATGGTCCCTGTTGTGGCGGAAGATATCCCGCAAACCATTGTGACCACCGTGGCCACCACCCTGCTTCAAACGGACCACGCCTGGCGGCAGGTCGAGTTCGTCATATGCGATCAGCAGACGGTCGCTCGGAGTTTTGAAATAATCAACTACCGCACGCACAGCCTGTCCGCTGTGATTCATGAAGGTCATCGGCTTCACCAGGATGCAGTCGTGACCGTACAAGCTGGTTTTGGCCAGCTCGGCGTGAAACTTCGACTGGGTCCGGAAAACAGCTCCCGAGCGTTTTGCCAACAGATCCAAAAACCAAAACCCGGCGTTATGCCGGGTTTCAGCGTATTTCGCGCCCGGATTACCGAGCCCCACGATTACATAATGATCGGACAAGACTTCTCCAACAGCCGGGAATAAGTGCTATTCGCCGCCTTCTTCCTTATCACCGGCGTCTTCATCGCTGGTTTCCGCATCTTCCTCACCTTCTTCCTCATCCAGTACTACGCCTTCACCGAGTTCGCCTTCTGCCAGTGCAGCTTCAGCCTCTGCAGCAGCTGCAACACCCGTGCCCTGGTCTTCCTTGATGTGAATCGCGTTGGCCAATTGCACATCATTTTCTTCACCCATTGCCAGCGCCGGAATCTCGACGCCTTCAGGCAGTTGGATCGCTGACAACATGACTGCATCGCCGGCATCCATTTCCGAAAGATCAATGGAAACGAATTCCGGCAGGTCTTTGGGCAGGGCCGAAATTTCAACTTCAGTAACCAGGTGCTGGATCACAACACCCGAAGTCTTGCCAGCTGGCGAATCCTCTTCGCCCACGAAGTGGACCGGTACCAGCATCTTGAGAAATTCTTTGGCTGAAACCCGTAAAAAATCGATATGCATAATGATCGGCTTGTAGGGATGCCGGTGCATATCACGCACCACCGCTTGCTGTGTGGTCTTTTCATCGATCTTGATCTCAAGAATGCTGGCGTAGAACGCTTCATTCTCGGTAGCGTGCAGCAAGTCATTCAGCAGCAGGGTCAGAGATACAGGATCCTTGTGACCACCATACATGACGGCGGGAACTTTACCTTCACGACGCAGGCGGCGGCTCGCACCTTTCCCCACATCTTTACGGAGTTCCACGTTAATGGTTGTTGTTTCAGACATGATTTTCCTCGTTAATCAAATCCCGTATCAAACGGGAAACAGCCGTAATGACGGCCGGTATGCCTGACTCGCGACCAGGTCAGACGTAAAATAAAGCCGGGCATTATAACCCACGGTTACCCAGTATGTAAGCCCCGGAAGCGATAATGTAAGAGTCCGCAAGCGGGCTCTTGCAGCTTAATCCACATACATGGAACTGACGGATTCGCCATGCGCCATGCGCCGGATAGTCTCAGCCAGCATCTGCGCAACACTGAGCTGGCGAATCTTGGGGTTTCGCTGTGCTGCTTCGCTGAGGGGAATGGTGTCGGTAACCACCAGTTCATCCATTTCTGACTGGCTGATGTTATCGACCGCAGGACCTGAAAGCACCGGGTGCACACAATATGCGACAACACGGCTGGCGCCATTTTCTTTCAACGCACCGGAGGCCGCACAAAGCGTACCGGCCGTATCAACCATGTCGTCAACCAGAACACAGCATTTCCCTTTCACATCGCCAATAATGTTCATCACCGTGGAAACATTTGCCCTCGGCCGCCGTTTATCAATGATCGCCAGGTCCGCATCGAGGCGTTTGGCGATCGCCCTCGCCCTGAGCACGCCGCCAACATCCGGTGAAACCACGACGATGTCATGCATGGACTGACGTTGCCAGATATCCGCCAGAGTCAGGGGGGATGCATATACGTTGTCCACCGGGATATCGAAAAAACCCTGAATCTGGTCAGAATGAAGATCGATGGTCACTACCCGGTCCGTGCCAACGTTTGAAATCATGGATGCGGCGACTTTTGCCGTGATCGGCACGCGAGCCGATCGCGGCCGCCGGTCCTGGCGGGCATAACCAAAATAAGGGATGACTGCTGTAACCCGCGACGCCGATGCCCGTTTGAAGGCATCGATCATCACCAGCAATTCCATGAAATTATCAGCGGTGGGTGCGCAGGTGGGTTGGATGACATAAATATCACGGCCGCGGACATTTTCCATCACCTCGACCATGACTTCACCGTCACTGAAACGGCCGACCACGGCTTTGCCCATTGGAACATTGAGCTCGTGTGCAATATCGCTCGCGAGTTTTAAATTCGCGTTTCCGGCGAAAACCATCAATGAAGGAGTGGCCACCTGCTTTCCCCGTTTGTTAGATCCCTCAGGACCTGAATGATCAGTGGCTGGGACGGCAGGACTCGAACCTGCGAATGCGGGGATCAAAACCCCGTGCCTTAACCACCTTGGCCACGTCCCAGTAAACTGAAATCAAAAATCTATTTTTTAAAACCACCTGCACCGCCAGAATCAAGCAACTCGTGCAAAGGAGATCTGTCAACCCCGCGGACGGCGCGCACATTATATCGGCATTTCATTGCTTGTGCCGTGCTCTTTGCAGACTTTTCATCAGGCATGCTGATAAAAAGGGTACTCCCGGTACCGGTCATGCGCACCACCCCCCATTGTTCCAAATCATTCAGCATCTGTTTAAGGTGTGGAAATTGCTTTTTCACTACGACCTCACAGTCGTTTTTTCCGGCGCCGGCCAGGGCCTCTGCCAGACTGATTTTTGGTGATTTTCGTGGCAGGTCCGGGTGTCTGAAAACATCCCCGGTTGAAATGGAAAAGCCGGGGAATACCAACAGGTAATACCGATTACCCAGGTCCACGGACTGAAGTTCATCACCCAGTCCCGCAGCAAGGGCACTGTGGCCCCTGACGAAAACAGGCACGTCCGCACCCAGCCTGATGCCGATTGACGCCAGTTCATCGATATCGAGACCGCAGCCCCAAAGGCGATTGAGCACCACCAGTACCGTTGCTGCATCCGAACTGCCGCCCCCCAGGCCAGACCCTGCAGGTATGCGCTTTTTTACTTCGATCCGGGCTCCCTGCCGGCACGAGGTTTCGGCCTGCAACAGCCGGGCAGCCCTGACCACAAGGTCATCAGCCTCCTGCACTGCGTACGACGCGCGCGGCCTGCTGATCCCGGGCTCATCAAGCGGCTCAATACTGACTTCATCACCCCAGTCGAGCAACTGGAACAGAGTCTGCAATTCGTGGTAACCATCCGGTCGCTGCCCGGTAACATGAAGAAACAGGTTCAGCTTGGCCGGCGCCGGCCAGGCACGCCTGATTTTGTTACTCATCCCGGCCCGTCCCTGCTTCCAGGTCCCAGTCCTGTATTGCAAACTTGACTGTGTAGGACTGCCGGTGCGCCTTTAGCTTCATAGGCATCGACACACCACCGGCATCCCGGTACCGGCCGAATTCGATGACCCAGCCAAGCTGGCCAAGCCTCTCGAGGTTGCCGTGCTCGTCGAGTTGACGCAGATCCCAGTCGCCTGGAGCAGTAAGTCCTCGGATCCACCATGCCAGAGCATTTACGGGGATGGTCCAGCCAAGCTGTTGCTCGATCAATTCGCCCACGCTGTCCGCACGGTAAATTTCTCCGTCTGCCCATTCCAGCACGGCGCCATTCTCGTCCGCGTTCAACTGCCAGGCGCCCCGGCCAAGTGCCCCGTGAAAACTCATGCTGCTGGTCTGATCGTGTTTCCGCCAGCTCAGGTGCCCACTGCCACCGTCTTCGCCATCATTGACGGCCAGGCGGCCCTTGAGCATCCACCCGTTGGCTTCGGCCAGTGCACGGGACTTCGCCTCATAAAGCAAAATCCGATCCGCCTGGCCGACCTCCCCGGTCGGAACGGTACTGCAAGCCGTGATCAACAGGGCAAAAATCAGGCTGAATAATGCTCGCCCGCATATTGCATGAGTTCCGCTGGGCTTTACTTGATTGTTTAAGAGTTTTAATGGCATGTAAGGGTAATTCAGGTTTGGTAAGAAAAAGTGAGCGGAAAATCAAAGATCAACTTCCATGCGCTGGAGCGTTTCCAGGATCACCGGGTTTTCACTGTCCACTTCCTTTCCCTCGCGCCAGATGGAACGGGCGGCTTCCTGCTTGCCGTTTACCCAGAGCACTTCCCCCAGGTGTGCTGCGATTTCCGGATTTCTGTCCAGCGCCCAGGCCCGGCGCAGAAACTTTTCGGCTTCATCCAGGCGCCCCAGGCGATAGGATATCCAGCCCATACTGTCGACAATGGACGCATCGTCCGGGCGCAGGATAAAAGCTTGCCTGATCAACGCTTCCGCTTCTTCATAACGTTCTGTCTGGTCAGCCAGGGTATAGCCCAGCGCATTCAGGGCCGCCGCGTTCTCGGGCTGCCGTGAAATAATGACTCGAAGGTCTTTCTCAGCAACGTCTACCCAACCCAGTTCTGCAGCGAGCAAAGCGTGTGAATACCGGATCGAAATGGACCCCGGCAGCTGCTCCAGGGCTTTATCCAGAGCCTCCAGTGCGGTTTTACTGTCCCCCGTTTCACGCAGAATCCTGGCCTCTGCCAGCCAGCTTTCTTCCACGGCGACCTGGCTGGCCTGCAGCCTCAAACCTGCAAGTTCCAACCTGGCACCTTCCACATCTCCTTCGCCGGCCATCAACTCTGCGCGCCGTATCCCCGCAATAAGCGCCTGGTCGCCTGATTCAACTTCGGCATATAACTCAATCGCCCGGGAAATCAAATCCAGGGCCTCAGCAGCCTGTGCCTGGTAAAATGCGGTTTCATCCGGGTCATCGAACCCTGCATTTTCAAATTGCCGGAACAGTTTTTCCGCCCTGTCCCTGTCCTGGACATTGATCTCAAACAGGATCCGGGCAAACATCACATCAGGTGTTTGCTGCATTTTCTGCAAAACTTGCCTTGCATCATCTACCCTGTGAGTCTGGGACAGCAAATCAGCGTAAGCCAGGGCAAGGTCATGATCCTCCGGGGTCTGCTCCCAGGCTCTTTCAACGTATTGAAGACCGGCGCCAATCTTGTTCAGATTGAGTGCCAACCGGCCAGCCCAGGTAAGAAATTCTATGCGTTCAGGCCCCAGTTCAACAGCCTGTTCGGCCAATTCAAATGCCCCATTCAGATCACCGGAGCGGGCAGCAAGGTGGCTTTGTGCGAACTTGGCCTCTGCTTGATTCACCGCGCCCTGACTGGCCAGTACATTTTCCAACAGAACCGAAGCCTTCGCGGAATCAGCGGACTGGGCCAGCAGGGTGGAAACAAGAATCCAGGCCTCGGTGGTATTTCCCAGCAGCACGATGATCTGCTGAAGCTGAAGTTCAGCACCCGCGTAGTCACCAGTCAGCAGCATCGCAGTTGCAGCAGCCTGGTGTGCTTCGACGTTTTCCGGATCCAGCAAAGCCCAACGGTCGGCCGCCATTGCCGCCTGTAACCAGGCCTGAGCGGCAAAGGCAATCCGTGTTGCCCTGCGTGCAATTTCGAAATCGCCGGACTCAAGGGCAGCTTCGAGGTATTCCCCGACCGCAGCCTCCATATCGCCTTCGCTTCCGAGGTATTCCGCAGCGAAAACGTGGTACATAACCTCCTCACTTGTTGGCTCGAGGAGTTCCTTCACTTCCTTCTCCGTGGCAATCGACTGCCCGTCACCGGCTTTCTCTCCAACGGACACATCACTGGTATCAAGCGTCTGCGTAGTACAAGCGTTAAGCATCAAAGCTGTCAGCCAGCAGGTGGCCAGCGAGCAGGTTCTGAAATAATATGTCTTGAATACGTTTATCATGGTGTAAATGATACGCAATTGCCGCCCGTGAACCAATCCCAAATTTCCAATGAAAATCCTGATTGACTTGATAATAACGTCTTGTGCCCGCAGAATCGTCGCGCAATATGCGGGTTAAAATTCATGCCACTTTTTACGATTGGAATCAGTCACCACACCGCCCCGATCGAGATCCGGGAAAAGGTTGCTATTACGCGGTCGGATTATTCCAACCGTGTTCGCGAACTGTGTGCCTTACCTGGCGTGGAAGAAGTCGTCATCCTGGGCACCTGTAACAGGACCGAGATTTATTGCCTGTCATCTTCGGCGGGTAAGAATGACCTTATCAACTGGTTTCACCAGGCCAATGGCATTCCGGCGGGGGCGCTGAACGAATATTTTTACTTCCATGAAGGCGAGGAAGCGGTACGCCACCTGGTTCGCGTGGCCAGTGGTCTTGATTCACTGGTGCTTGGCGAGAACCAGATCCTGGGACAGCTCAAGGAAGCCTGGCAACAGGCTCACGATACGAGCAGCATGGGTAAAGTGCTGGACCGGCTATTCCAACACACTTTTGCAGCGGCGAAAGCCATCAGGAATTCTTCCGGAATCAATGAACGGCCGGTATCGGTTGCCTATACCGCCGTCGTACTCGCCAGGCAGATTTTCGGTGATCTGAGTTCACAAACCGTGGTACTGGTTGGTGCTGGCGAAATGGTCCAGCTCTGTGGCCGTCACCTGCGGGAACAAGGCGTCGCCAGGCTGCTGATCGTTAACCGCAGCAGGGCAAAAGCTGAAGAACTGGCTGTGGAACTGGATGCCACCGCCATGACACTTGATCAACTCGACAAAGCCCTGCCCGATGCAGATATCCTGATCAGCTCCACGGCGAGTCCGGAGCCCGTGATCAGTAAACGGGACATCAAGGCTGCGCTGCGCAAACGCCGGCACAGGCCCATGTTCCTGGTGGATATCGCTCTGCCCAGGGATATTGCGCCCGAGGTATCCAGCCTGAAAGACGTCTACCTGTATACCATCGATGATCTGCAGCAGGTTGTCGATGAAAACATGAACCACAGGAATGAAGCTGCGAAATCGGCACTGGCTGATGTGGACGCTGCCGTTAATGATTTCATGCGGTGGTTGTATGGCATCCGTGCCGCCCGGTCTTTGAAACACATACGCCAACTGTCCCACGCAAATGAAAAAGACCTGACAGACAAGGCTCTGAAAAAGCTGAACGCCGGACAAGACCCCTCAGAAGTACTCCAGCAACTGGCCAGCACCCTGACCAATCGTTTCCTTCATATGCCAAGCAAGCGCCTGCGTGAGGCAGCCGAAAACCAGGACTATGAAATACTCAAAGCCGCCGACTGGATTTTCAAACCAGACGGTGCAGAAGAAGACTAGTGCTGAACACGGCAATATCGCCTTGAAGGAGTACCAATGAAGGAATCGATTAGCGACAGTTTGCAGCAGATTTCAGCCAGGCATGAGGAAATCGCACTGCTCCTGTCAGAACCGGAAGTGTTTTCAGACCAGAACCGATTCCGTGATCTGTCACGGGAATATGCCCAGCTCGAGCCGCTGGTGTTGTCCTGGCGTGATTGGCAGCAGACCCGGGGCAGCGTTGATGAGGCCAGTCAAATGCTGCGGGATGATGACCCTGAACTGCAGGCTTTAGCCGAAGAGGAAATTAAATCAGGCAATCAGCGGCTTGAAGAACTGGAAAGCACGCTGCAATTGTTGCTTCTGCCAAAAGACCCGAATGACGATAACAACATATTCCTCGAAATCCGGGCAGGCACGGGTGGAGACGAGGCCGCCCTGTTTGCCGGCGACCTGTTCAGGATGTATCAAAAATATACCGAGGGACAGGGCTGGTCGATGGAAGTGCTCAGCGAAAATCCCGGTGAGCACGGCGGGTTCAGGGAAATCATCGTCCGCGTAGCCGGACAGGGCGCATATTCGCGATTCAAGTTTGAATCAGGAACGCACCGGGTTCAACGAGTGCCGGAAACGGAGTCCCAGGGCCGGATACATACTTCTGCCTGCACCGTCGCGATATTGCCGGAATTGGAAGACGTCGAGGAAATCGATATCAATCCGGCAGACTTGCGCATCGATACCTATCGGGCTTCCGGTGCAGGCGGCCAGCACGTGAACAAGACCGACTCTGCGGTCCGGATCACGCACCTGACCAGCGGAATCGTAGTTGAATGCCAGGACGAACGATCACAACATAAAAATCGGGCCAGGGCCATGTCCCTGCTGAAATCGCGCCTGCTCGAGCAGGAACGCAACCGCCAGCAATCTGAAGTCGCGGAGTCCAGGCGGCTGCAGGTAGGGAGCGGCGACCGTTCGCAACGCATCCGGACCTACAATTTCCCCCAGGGCAGAATCACCGACCACCGCGTCAACCTGACCCTTTACAAGCTGGACGAAATACTCAGCGGCAATCTCAATATGATCATCGATCCCCTGTTACAGGAGCACCAGGCAGATCTGCTCGCCGAGATCGGCGCCTGAATAATATGAGGCTTATGCCCGAAGCGATATTCAAGGGTAAAAACGCGGCCAGCACATCCAGCGTGTACTGATGTGGTGGCAACAGAGCCATCGACAAGGCCAGCACCGACGCCACAAGCAGAACCGGTCCAGCGGCTTTATTCTGTTTCCAGAATAAGACTACCCACCACAGCGGATTAAAAACCAGCAGATTCAGGTTTTGACCGGCTGCGACGTGATCCGTAAAAAACCATAAATAGATTATGATCATACCCGCCAGGCCTGAAAGCAGGAGCCAGCCCTGAACCAGCAGCACAGGATTCAACACCCTGAACAGGCGGCAAGCCAACCCGGCGATGGCCAACAGCCCCATGCTCATCAATAAATACCGGGGCCACCAGGTTCCCGGTTCCGCAGGCGGTAGTTTCAGTGATGACTGATACAACATCACATCCTCAGTTACCAGCGACTGCAATCCGTCCGCGCTCGTATACTCCATGGCAGCCAGGGATGCGGCCAGCTCAGACGGAATGAAAAACTCATCCCACCTGCTGATGGGCTGATCAATCCTTGCACCCAGGGCAATTTCCAGGCCCAGGTAAAGCCAGAAATCCCCGACAGTAAGCCTGCGGGTGTGGTCGCGCCAACTCTGCTCCCCTTTCATGGGCTTGAAACTGCTTGCCAATGCCCCGCCCAGTGCCAGGTCCAGGGCATCCCGGACCCGGCTTGAACAATTATTGGTGTAATAATCGTACAGGTAGTCCCGGTTTTCCGGCTGGACTTCGTCAACCAGGTATTCCACCAGCCGCAATGATTGCTCCGGCGGGAGCTTCAATCGCTGTGCGCGGATGGAGCGGTTTTCGTCTATATAGCTTGAAAATTCACGCTGCGCAGGCTGGGCTGCTGAAAAATACAACAGGCGGCCCTGCAGGAAGCGCAGGAAGAAATTTTCCTGTTTGAAGTCGAAAAAACCGAAATTGAAGACATGATCGAGACCCAGGTCTGCGTCACGTATCCAAATGGCGTTATGGCCAAATCGCTGCCAGTAAATTTCACCTGGCCCGTAAGTAACCAGCCAGACTTCGGTCGACGGCGCCGGTTCATCCAGGGCGAACGCAGAAGACCAAGGAGACATCACAGCCAGGTAGAGCAATCCGCAGCACACAGCGCGCATAATGCGCGACCGGGACAGGATTTTAGTCCAGAACATTCATTTCCAGTGTGATGATGCGGCGGTTATTCGCCTTGATCACCCGAAACTCGAACCGGTCCTCGAGTACAACCGAGTCACCATGCTCGGGCACGCGACCGAATTCTGCAAGCAACAAACCACCCACAGTGCCATAGTCGTCATCGCTGAGATTGCTGTCGAACATGTCATTCAAATCATCGATCGGCGTCAGGGCCTGGACCTGATACCGGTTCTCATCCAGAGGCAGAATCAGCGCCTCTTCCTCTTCATCATATTCGTCATCAATCTCACCGACGATTTCTTCCAGAACATCTTCAATGGTGATCAATCCCGAGACTCCGCCGTACTCGTCGACCACGATAGCCATATGGTTCCTACTGGAACGAAAATCACGCAATAACAGGTTCAGGCGTTTGCTTTCAGGAATAACAACTGCCTTACGTATGGTCTCGGCAAGATTAAACTGTTCGCCGCCGGAAGCAAGGTGCGGCAGGAGATCTTTGGCCAGCAGGATTCCGACGACCTCGTCCTTGTCCTCACCTACGACCGGGAAGCGGGAATGTCCTGATTCAAGAATTTGAGGAAGAAATTCATCCAAATCGGCGTCATTGTGAACCACAATCATTTGCGACCGTGGAATCATGGCGTCACGAACCTGGGTTTCTGAAACTTCAATTGCGCCTTCCATCATGTCCAGTGCGTCGGCATCGATGATGCCGTGTTCGCAGGTTTCTTTCAGGAGTGTTATCAACTCGTCACGGTCCCGGGGATGGCTGGAAAATGCCTTGCCGATCTTTTCGACCCAGGTTGCTTTCCCGGAACCGCCGTTCGATTGGTCTTCGTTCATGTTTATAAAACTGGCAACGCCAATTGCGTCACCACGAATATAGGGCCGCTCGCGCCGCTAATCCAGCATTTTTTACATGAACACTGATATTTCTGTTGTTTGAACCGTTCCCTGTTGGCTGTAAATCCTGGCAATGTTGTTCAACCGTATGTTGTGCTACTTGTTGGCGCGCCCGCACGAAGCAAGGGGTCTTCTTCCAGGACACAGCATAAACCCGTCCATGGGGCTTCCTCTTGAAACATCGTGTTTCAAAGGGTCCTGGAAGAAGACCCCTTACTCCGAACGGGCTTGTACCAAACTGAGATGCA
>JAIVWI010000081.1:0-12530 GCA_048636595.1 Oceanospirillum sp.
GGCGTTGCCGTGTTGACACAGAAATGCGATTTCACTGTCCTTGGGCATCTGCTCCAATTTATCCATCACTTCCCGGGTAAGTATTTCCGCACTTTCTATGAAGGCCCGCGACCGTTCGTCATCACCACGGATGTCGACCAGCGTAATCTTGTCTGCTTCCAGTTTTTTGGCCAGTTCCTGCACCGTCATCTGCTTGACCGGTGGCGGCGCCTGGGGCAGATCGATGGCCAGGCCTTCACCCTGGATCGATGAAACCCAGTCGATCACTGCTCCGCGGGCTCGCTGGGCGGTGGCGAGATCCATCAGGATACGAACACCGTTGGATTCAGTACTGATCTCATTGCCCTCGGCAGGAGCCAGGTTAAACTGGGAATTCCAGTTGGCATCCACCTGGAAATGCAGCTCGATACCCTCGTGCCCCTGCATGGATTCCTTTAACTGGGTGGCAGCTATCTCAGTGATCGTGATTTCAGGCGGCGTCCGGTCCGGGGGCTCCAGGTCCAGGCATTCATGAAGCTCACCACTGTTGAGCATGTTGAGTACGATATCGCAGCCGCCGACCAGTTCGCCGTCGATATAAAGCTGGGGGATAGTGGGCCAGTTGCCATAAACCTTTATGCCTTCCCGTATTTCAGAATCTTCAAGCACATCGACCGATGCGTAATCCGGCAGCAAGCTGTCCAGCGCCGCGATGGTCTTTGCCGAAAAACCACATTGCGGCTGTTGCGGCGTGCCCTTCATGAACAGGACGACCTTGTTGCCGTGCACATAGTTGTCGATCTTGCTCTTGACTGAATCACTCAAATTCATAATGGAATTCCGTTTACATGGGGTAGTGCTGCAATATGCGGGTTAAAGAAGTATTTCTCAAGCATCATTCCATCCGTAATCAATGGTGATCTCAGTTCCGGCGGGAATAAGGGTCAGGGCATAACAATCCAGCCCGTCCATTTCAGCATTGGGCTGGTCTGCATGGTTCATGAAGCGCATCTCGTTGCTACCTTCGTATCCGGTCCACTCGCCGCCGGGCGAATCCTCCACCCACAACACATACATACCGTCCTCGGCAACGACCGGTCCTTCATACACCCCGATCAGCTGACCCTTTTCCAGGTCCATGGATGAGAATAAGCCGCTGCCATGGATGGGAGAGCGGTCCACCAGGACCATGGGGTTAACCGGAAAGTGCGGAAACTCCTTCATCGCGTTTCAGCGCGTTTGTACCCTATGGGCGTCCCTACAGTTCCCGGCTGAAAAGGGAGAAGCGCGAGCCGCCTTTGCCACCGCTTCCGGATCCTGCGCCTCTGTTGCGGCGGCGGCCCATGCGCGAGTGTAGCTGCTTGCGGCGTTCTTCCAGCCAGTCTGAATGTTCAGTTTTCAGGGCGTCTTCCCCCATGCGGTTTGATTCTGCGGTACGGAATATGCAGAAATCGCGGTATGCCTGAATTTCGTGGGTCAGTTCCTCGGTCACCATCTCGATCATGATGGCGTCGTCGAGGAAACCCAAACCGGGAATATCGTCCGGGATCAGGTCTTCCGGTTCCGAGAAATAAGCAAGTGCCTGCAGAACGCGCTGGCGATCCTGATTTTCAAGCCCCCAGCCTTGGTCTACAACCATACCGATCATGGATTCCAGGCGGCTCATTCGTTCGCGAATGAAGTCGGAGATTTGCGAGTGCGATACCTCCAGCAGCAGCTTCCGGGCATTTTCGATGATGGTCGTCTCATCGAGGCCGGATGCTTTCTCACGGGCGGAGATCATTACCCGTTTGAAATGTTCGAGATCTGAATCGCTCAATTCGAATGTAATTTGCATGGGCATCGTTGATTCTCCCTTAGGGCCTGTTAATAGACACCAGACTTTAGCCTAGCGTAGTGTCCTATATTATATGGCGATTAAGCGAGACGAGAAGGTATTAGCTGCAAGGCGCGTCTTGCAGGGAATGGCTGGTCCTTTCCAAGAGGCCACTAGATTGCCTATTGCTTGTCGTCAATCACCTTGAAAGGGTCGTCTTGACCTATCCTGCTGGATTGTGTTGTTGCTGAACGGAATTGCCCCGGCCTTCCGGGTACGGGATAGAGATAGCCTTTGTGTTTGAAATTAAGGTTCCCGCTTTCTTCAGTATGTACCCGGCCTTCCAGGCGGAAGGGCAGGCTGGGAACTTCGCCATCCTTCAAAGAAACCAGCAGATCCTGCACAAATGCATCCGGGAATTGTTCTACCTCGATGACTTCGGTGCTGTTGGCGCCGACCGTGAGCTTGAAGTCCTCGTTATAACGCGTCAGTTCCGCTTTTTCGACCCGGACCGTGATCTCGATTCCGTCAATGTTCATTGCCTCCCCGTTCGGGTTGCTGATATTGAAATCCACCGAGAGACGGTCATCCTGCAGGGACAGTTCCGAGATGCTGATAAAAGGCGGCCTTCCCTTGATGATGTTCTGGCTACAGGCGGCACAGGCCAGGATTATGAGAAGCAAAGATACGAAGGGCATTTTTCTCGCGAAATTTTTCATTACGATTTCATTCATTACTCTTTCCATAGGTGACACCTTACATTATGGGTGGTTCTTTTTTCCCCTGTTTCATCGATTTGCTCCTCTGGGGGCTCCAATACACTGCATTGTTCCACGGCCCGGGGACAGCGTGTGTGAAACGCACAGCCTGCCGGTGGGTTCAGGGCTGAGGGTGGCTCGCCTTGCAGCACGACAGGTTTGCCATGCGCCGGGTCGGGTACTGGCACGGCTTCGAGCAATGAGCGGGTATAGGGGTGCGCAGCCTGGTGAAACAGTCTGTTTGCCGGTGCGATTTCGATCATTTTTCCAAGGTACATGACGCCCACCCTGTCTGCCAGTTGCTGGATAACAGCCAGGTCGTGTGCGATGAACAGAAATGCGATGCCCAGTTGTTGCCGCAATTCCAGGACCAGTTCGATAATCCGCGCCTGGACGGATACATCCAGCGAAGAAACGGCTTCGTCGGCAATGATCAGTTCCGGTTCTGTGACCAGCGCCCTGGCCAGCGCCACGCGCTGTCGCTGCCCGCCGGACAATTCATGCGGGAAACGCTGCAACACATCGCGCTCCAGCCCGACCGTTTCCAGCACCCTGCAGACCCGGGCATGACGCTGCCCGGCGGCATCTATCCGGAAGTGATCCAGCGGCTCGATCAGGCTCTGCAGGATACTCCGGCGCGGGCTGAGTGAGGCCAGGGGATCCTGGAAAACAAGCTGGATGTTCCTGCGTGTTTTTTGCCGGCTGGCCGCATTCATGTTGGCCAGGTCTTCACCGTGAAACAGTATTTCACCCGCCTCCGTGGGAAGCAGTTGCATGATGGCATGGGCAAGGCTGGTCTTGCCGGAACCGGATTCGCCTACCAGCCCGAAAATGCTGCCGGCGTCGATGTCGAAGCTGACTCCACTAACCGCAGTCAGGATGTCTCCTCTTTCGCTCCCGGCGCGGTATTTGACTACCAGGTCGCGAATGCTGAGTAATGGAGAGTCAGTCCGCATCGGAAGGTAAACTCAATGGGTAGGATAATGGGTGGTGGCAGGCATGCCGGTGGTTACTCTTCTGCCCGTCCACGGCCTGCATCCGGGGTGTCAGGGTCCGGCACTGGTGGTCAGCCCTGGCGCAACGATCTGCGAAGTGGCAGCCATCGGGGAGCGCGGCCGGGTGAGGCGCCAGGCCGGGGATTGCCCGAACCCGTTGAACCCCGTCACTGCTGATTCGCGGCACGGCTGCCAGCAAACCCGCCGTATAAGGATGTGCAGGCGCCGTGAACAGGGCCTCGACCGGGGATTCCTCGACGATCCTGCCGCAATACATGATGAGCGCCCGGTCGCAGGTCTGTGCGACCACGCCGAGGTCGTGGGTAATCAGCAAGATAGCGGTGCCGAAGCTCTGCCCAAGTTCTCTGAGCTGTTCCAGCACCTGGGCCTGGGTGGTCACGTCCAGGGCGGTGGTCGGTTCGTCAGCGATCAATACTTTGGGCCGGCAGGCCATGGCCATCGCAATCATGACGCGCTGCCTCATACCCCCGGAAAGCTGGTGCGGATAACTCTGCATGATCCGGCGGGCGTCCGCCATTCCGACGCGCTCCAGCATTTCGACAGATGAGCGCTTCGCCTGCCGCCTGTTTTCTCCACGGTGCCGGCGGATTACCGTGGACAAGTGGCTGCCGATGGAAAAAACCGGGTCGAGCGCGGTCAGAGGCTCCTGGAAAATCATGGAAATCTCGCTGCCCCTGACACGGCGCAAGCTGGCCTCGTCCAGTTGAGCGAGATTTTTGTCGCCGAGCATGATTTCATCTGCTTCAACGATTCCAGCTGTTGCGGGTACCAGCCCCATCAGGGCCGCCGCCGTGATTGACTTGCCGCAGCCGGACTCGCCAACCAGGCCCAGGATTTCACCACCGTGCAGTGAAAAGCTGAGCCCGTCCACTACACGGGCTTGCCCCGGGCCTGTCTGCAACGAGACACTCAGGTTCCTGACTGATAGAACAGCGTTGCTCACAAAGAGGCCTGCCTGGGATCGAAGGCATCTTGCAGGGCATCAGAAAGCAGGTTGAAACCCAGCAACAGTGCAAACAGCATGAGTGATGCGGCAAGGAAGTTATTGAAATGCCCGGCCAGGACTTCCTGGGTGCTTTCCGCCAGCATCAGGCCCCAGCTGACACCGTCCTGCACGCCCAGGCCCAGGAAACTCAGAATCACCTCGGTTTTGATGGCGGCGACAAAAGCAATGGTGGCCTGAACCAGCAGGATGTGCTGCGTGTTGGGCAACACGTGGCGCAACAGAATCAGGGGGGTGGGCAAGCCGATGGTGCGGGCTGACAAAACGAATTCACGGGACTTGATGCGCATGACCTCAGCCCGGATCAGGCGCCCGGTGGTGGTCCAGAACGTTGCGATCATGGCCACGTGCATGGCCCAGGGCCAGCCCTGAAGGGCATAGGCAACCGCGGCGACAAACAGGTAGAAGGGTATGGAGTCCAGTACGCCCATAAGCCATAGCACGCTTCCGTCCACCCAGCTTCGCCCGGGTTTGCCGTTGTACCAACCGGCCAGCGCCCCAAGCAGCGCTCCCAGTAGTGTAGACAGCAGGGAAACGACCAGCCCGATCTCGAAGGCGATACGCGTACTGAAAATCGCCCGTTGGAAAATATCCTGCCCCAGCAGATTGGTTCCCAGCCAGTGATTCACGCTGGCGGGTTCCCAACGGCCGCCGTCAGCTATCGACCAACCCTGTCCCAGCCAGCCGAACAAGACACCCAGGCTAAGCAAAAGAAATACGGCGACGATGGCCAGGCCAAGCATACCGGTCTTGTCCTGTCGCAGCTTGGACCAGGTGCGGCCACGTGCCGGACCGGGCTCGAAAGCATAGCCGGGGAATACGGTCGACAGGGTGAGTGCCCGTGGCGTTTTCATCAGGCAATCCTCGGGTCGACAAGCCGGTAAATGACGTCAGCCACGATCTGTAGCAGTACGAACGCCACGGCCGTGAGCCCGACAACAGCCTTCAATACAGGCTGGTCACCGCTGGTAATTGCATCAAAGCTGACTTTACCGATCCCGGGAATTCCGAAGTAGGTTTCGATCAGCAGGCTGCCTGAGATGACGACCAGCGGTATTGAGAACATGAACCTCGTGGTTACCGCTACCAGGCTGTTTTTCAATACGTGCCGCCACATAAGCGTAGCCGGTGAAGCGCCGAATGCACGCGCGGTACGTATGTGTTCCCGGGATGACTCCTCGACGAATACAGCCCGGTAAAAGCGCGTGTTGTATCCCAGCGTCACCATGATCAGCGACAGGGTCGGAACCGTTACGTAGGCCAGGTAGGATGACAGGCTGTCTACCTGCCAGCCACGCGCCGGGAAAAGGTTCAGCCCGTAGGGCGTGCTGAGCAGTACCTGCAGGGCGATGATTATGATCAGGAAGCTGATACTCATGCCGGTCACCGACAGTCCGGTGATCAGGCGATCGCTCCATGTGCCCCTGCGAAATGCAGCGAACAGTCCCAGCGCGATGCCCAGCAGGTTGCCGATAATGAATCCCGGCAGCATCAGCGCCAGTGATACGGGAAGGGTGCGCTTGAGGATGCTGCTGACCGGTTCGCCGGATGAGTTGGAAGCGCCCAGGTCAAGCGTGAACAATTCCACAAGGTAATCCAGGTAGCGCCGGGTAAAAGGCTGGTCATAACCCAGCTGATGGCGGACTTCCGCGATTTGACCGGCGGTGGCGTTTTTACCGATCAGCGTGTAAGTCTGGTCCGGTCCGAACCAGACCATCAGCAGGAAACTGATGAAGGTAACACCCAGGATCAACAACAGGCCGTGAATGATTTTGAGCAGGATGATCCGCACTATTGTTTGGCCGTGTTTTTGTTGTTGCTTTCACGCCTGGCGGCGAAGCGGAAAAAATGGCCGCCCAGGAACGAGCGATCCGGCAGCATGGCAAGATCCCGTCCCCAAAGCAGGATCAATTTGCGCGATATGCCGCTGATGGTCACGCAATCTTCAATCAGAATGCGGTTCATATTGCGGTAAATGGAGGTTCGGGCCGGCGAGGCCTGCATCGTAGAACTGGCCTGGTACAGGCGGTTGAATTCCTCGTTGTTGTAATTGGCGGAATTGGAACCGGGTGATGCGTTCGGACCATAAAATAACTGGATGGTGTTTTCAGCGTCCGGGTAGTCCATGGTCCAGCCAATCGTCATCAGCATGACTTTGCGGTTGAGGTAGGCTTGCGCATAGTCACCGTAAGTCGCAAAGGTCAGTGAGTGAATCTTGTTCCGCGGATAGCCGATGTCAGCCATGAAGCTCCTGAACTGTTCGTACATCTGGCGTTCGGTGACACCGGATGTAAACCCAATCTCCAGGTCGGGCAGATTGTCGGCGTTCCAGCCATTACTTCTGAGCAGCTTGCGCGCAGCATCCAGGTCGCGACTGATGGCTGTCTTGTCCTGATCCGGATCAAATTCAGGTGCAAGCGGGGGGATGATGCCGGGAAACACCTGCCCGATACCGTAGTAAAAAATCTCGTTGCGCTTCTCCCAGTCGAAGGCCTTGATGATCGCGCAGCGCAGCGCCTTGTTACGGGCGTTTTGCTCAGGGTCCGGGTGGTAGCCGATGCGCAGGTCATCCATGTTGAAATCGGTACGGACAAATCCCGATTCCAGGCTGGCCTGAAGGTGGAAGTCATCAGCCAGGGCCGGTTTCAGCATCGGCGGTTCGCGGCTTTCGAGCACCTGGTCGAGCTGACTTACAGGCGTTTTGACAAAATCCAGTTCACCGGCGATGAATGCATTCCAGCGGGCAGCGTCCTCGGCGATGAATTCCACTTCTATGCGGTCCATGAAGGGTGGCGGCAGGCCTTCCAGCTGTTCCAGGCCGTAGGTGGATTGCAGGGCCGGATCATAACCTTCATTTTCCAGGCTGAAGGGCTCCTGCCTGAAACCGGTATTGCGTTCCATGACCGCACGCGCGGAATCGAAGGACACCAGGCGGTAGGGCCCCGATCCCACCGGATGTACTGCCAGTTCCTCGCCATAAAACTCCACAGCCTCACGTGGAACAATGGCAGAGAAGCCCTGCGTCAGCGTGTGCAATAGTTGGGGGTAGGGTGAGATCAGCTGAATCTGGATCGTCCGGTCATCCAGTGCGCGAAGTCCGGCGACCTCCTGCTCATAGTCCGATCCATTTTCTTTCCATTCGTCCAGCCCCACGATCCTGTTTTGCCACAGCCAGGCTCCCTGGGCCCGTGTTTCCGGGTCAAAATGCCGCTTGATGGAATAAACGAAATCCCGGGCGCTTACCGGCCGGCCCTTGCCTTCCGGAAAAACCGGGTCGTCGATAAAGTGAACACCCGGTTTGATCCTGATCGTGTAGGTCAATCCATCCGCTGATACCTGTGGCAGGTTTTCGGCCAGGTTGGGTTCCAGTTCGTAAGGACGAGCGAGGTATTTGTAGCGGTATAGCGTGTCGTAGAGGTTAACCGCGAGGAAATTGGCATAAATAGTCGAAGCCCGGGCTGGATCCAGGTTACTTGGAGCACCGTCCATCGAGTGCCGGTAGACAGAATATGAATCTTCCGCAGATGCTGCCCGCTCCCCGTCATCGCAAGCGCCAAGCGCCAGCAAGACAGTCAGCAATAGAGACCGAAAGACCAGGATTTTATTATGGCAAGTCACGGTCATTCAGCTTAGCCTAGCGCCTTTGCTGCAACAAGCCTTGTAGGAGCCCGCTTGCGGGCGAAACGCCAGTGCCTGGAGCGTCGTCACCGTAAAAAATCGCCCGCAAGCGGGCTCTTACAGTTGGTTGTAAACGTCCTGGGGCAAGTGTTAACAGGCCCTAGTAATCCTCCAGCAAGGCATCGTAGTCCGGCGCCGGGGGGTCTCCGTTGTAGATCAGGAATTCACGTCTTTGCAGCCAGGCATCGCGGATCAGGATGTAGGGATCATTGGCGGCCTCGATGTCTTTATCAAAGGGCAGCAGTGATGCGCGCAGGGTGAGCAGGTCTACGGCCATTGGAAGATAGTTGTTATGTTCCCGAGCCCAGTAACTGATCGGGTGGAAGTATCCGTAGAAGCCGCGGCCAATGAAATCGCGGGCCGTAAAAGGTCCGAATAATGGCATCACCAGGTAGCGGCTGTCTTTCCAGCCCCAGACCGCCAGTGTCTGGCCCATGTCCTCGTTATATTCAGGAATGCCTTCTTTGCTGGCGACATCGAAAAAGCCAAGCAGGCCTATCGTGGTATTAATCAGGAATCGGCCGGTGGCCGTCAGGGAGTCTTCAAACCTGCCCTGGAGGAGCAGGTTGAGGAAGATTACCGGGTAAGCCAGGTTACGAAAAAAATTCCGCACACCACGCTGCGGAGCATCCGGCATGATGTAATCGTAGCCCTTTGCGACCGGCCGTAATATGGCCTTGTCCAAACCCATGTTGAATGCATGTATCTTGCGGTTATAGGACTCCCAGGGATCACGCTCCGGGTCGGTCATGGTGGTGGGCTGGGTGGCGCAGGCACTGAGCAGCAGCACCAACAGGACTACACAAGCCCTGTACAGCAAAGGGCGCATTTTTATACGGTCATATCGAATCATCGTCCCGGTTTTCCCTGCCAGAAATATCCATCAGCTTGTCTGCTTCACACAGCTTGGCCAGGCGGAGCAGGTTTTCCGGTGCATTGGTGATATGCAGTTGCTGATCCAGCCGGTTGACCATTGCCTGCCACTCGAGCAGTAGTGCCAGGCCAGAGCTGTCTGAGTGATTGATTCCGGACAGGTCAATGTTCAGGATGGAACCACTGCCTGTAAATCTGCTTTCGAGTTCCCGGTATATGCCTGGCGTGGACACGAAGTTCATTTCACCGCCAAGGTGCACCGTTCCGTCATCTCCCGTTTGGATAGTGCTGTCATTCATCGAAGCTTACACTGCCTGCAATGATGTCTGCGGTCACTTTTTCTATGCCGTCTGCCTGCACCCTGGGTGATATCTGGTTGCGAAAAGTGATCACATAGGAGATGCCCTCGACGGTTACGTCGAATGCCTTCCAGCCCTGGTCGGTTTTGTGAAAAGCAAAGTCCACCGGCACAAAACCGCCCGTGGTCAGTTTGATTCGCGTGCGAACCCGGGTGAGCTTGTCCGTGTTCTTGCCCTTCATTGGCATCACTTGCAGTAGTTCTTCGTAAGTGAATTCGATCAGACTGTCGGAATAGCGGTTGATCAGAACGCCGCTCAGGGCATCGGAAAAGGCTAGCAGTTGTTCCGGTGTGACTTCCCGGCCGGCCCGGCCGAGAATCAGGCGGGCGGAATATACCGTATCGATCAGCGGCAGCATGTTTTCCCTGACGACGTCTGCCAACAGTTCAGGGTTTTGGGTAAATTCAGCTCTGCGGCCGTCCAGCACTTCGAAGATGTTGGTGGTGGCCTGGGTGATGATGGTGACCGGATCGCGCTCATCCACCGTGTTTGCGCCTGCCAGGCTGGTTCCAAGCAAAAGGAACAGGGTGTAAGCAAGTAACCGCATCACTTCTTTTCCTCCGATGAGCCGGCATTGAACAGGTATTTGCCGATGATCTGCTCCAGGATCAGCGCAGACTGGGTGATGAATAGTTCATCGCCATCGACCAGCACGTCTGGCGCACCACCGGGCTCCAGGCCGATGTACCGGTCACCGAGCACACCCGAGGTAAACACCGACGCACCTGTGTCGGAAGGGATTTCATTGAACCGCGAGGCGATGTTCATATTCACCACCGCTTCAAACATGACAGGATCCAGCACGATGGATTCGACCATGCCTACTGTCACGCCACCAATCTTGACCGGCGCTTTTACCCTGAGGTCAGCGACGTTGGAGAAGCGGGCGCTGATCTGGTAAGTATCTTTGCCAATTTCCTGCCCGTAGTCGGTTGCTCGCATTGCAAGCCAGACCAGGGCGGCGATTCCAAGCAGAAGGAAAATGCCGGATGCGAGTTCCACCTTGTAATTAGGGCGCATTTGGGTACCTCAGGTAAAAAACGATGTCATTATAAAGTCGAATACAAGGATGAGCACCGAACTCACCACCACTGTGTTGGTGGTTGCCGTGCCCACGCCGGCGCCGGTTGGTTTGGCCGTATAACCAAAGAATACAGCGGTCAGGCTGACCAGGCCACCGAATACCAGGCTCTTCCAGATGCCGCCGACAAAGTCCTTGTAGAAATAAACGCCTTCCTGCAGCTTGCTCCAGTAAATACCGGGATCCAGGTCCATTACCCCGATAGAGAATACAACGCTGCCCAGGATAGCCAGGGCGTTGAACATGGCGGTAAGCAGGGGCAACGAGATCAAGCCGGCAATGAAACGTGGCAGGGCGATGACCTGGATGGGGTCGATGGCCATCAGTTCCATGGCGTCGATCTGATTGGTGGCCTTCATCAGCCCGATCTCGGCAGTGACCGAAGTGCCGGCGCGGCCGGCAAACAGAAGGGCGGTAAGTACCGGCCCAAGTTCACGGAACAGGGACTTGACCACCAGCAGACTGACCTGGTCGGAAGCGCCAAATTGCTCCAGGGCATTGATCGCCTGCAGTGACAACACCATGCCGACGAAAAAGCCGCAGATCATGATAATGACCAGCGATCGTGCGCCGATCAGGTAGGTCTGCTGCAAAACGGACCGGATTTGTGAGGCGCTGAAACGGATGCCGGAAATCATCCTCGCCAGGAACAGGAGGCACTGGCCGCTCTGTGCAACAGGCCCTGTCAGCCTGGTGGTGTAATTTCCCATCAGTCCAACAACCCCCAGGGCGTGCCGGGTGTTTGGTAGTGGAAAGGGATCGGCCCCTCCATTTTGCCATTCATGAACTGGTTTACACTCGGCTCTGAGCTCAGGTTCAGCTCTTCCGGCGGGCCTTCTCCGGCAATTTTTGCTGAAGCGATTATGTAACAGTAGTCAACCAACCGGCTCATCTCGGTCACATTATGCGTGACCACGATGCTGGTCAGGCCCAGGGTGTCGTTGGTTTCACGCATCAGCGTCCGGACGGTGGAAACAGCAATCGGATCCAGCCCCGTCATGGGCTCGTCGTACAGCATGATGCGGGGGTCGAGGACAACTGCCCGGGCAAAAGCAACCCGGCGCGCCATGCCGCCTGACAATTCATGAGGCATGAGGTCCTCGATACCGCCCAGGCCCACCGCGTTGAGCTTGATCATCACCAGGCGGCGAAGCAGGGGTTCCGGAAGGTTTGTGTGTTCACGCAAAGGAGTCGCGATGTTTTCGAATACCGTCAGGTCAGTGAACAGCGCCCCGTCCTGCAGCAGGACACCGATGTTGCGGCGGAAGTGGTGCAGTTCCCGATCGGACATCCCGGATACCAACTGACCATAGACTTCAATGGTTCCCTCATCCGGCTTCAGTTGGCCGGAAATCAGACGCAGAATTGTCGTTTTGCCAACGCCGCTAGGACCCATGAAGGCGACAATGGATCCCTGCTGTATATCCATGCTGATGCCATCGAGGATGGTATTGCGGCCACGACGGAAGACCAGGTCCCTGATCCGGATGGCTGTTTTGTTTATTTGTGCTTGTTCCATCTGGTAAAGACCGGTCTATTGTTCAATTGCAATTGTAGTACGAATCTGACCCGCAAAAGCCCGCTAATGTTTCAGAGATACGCAATATACAGGCTTTTGGCGCCTGCATGTTCCGGCGAGAGTGACCCGGGAAGAATTTTCAGGGCAAAAAAAAGAGAGGAGGCATAAGCCTCCTCTCCGTAGAAGTATCGGAACTCCGCTGATGGTGGACTGCAGATCCTCCTGGGCCTTTCCAACTTTACCCGGTTCTCAGCTCTCTGCTGCTGGCCTCCGGTCACGGGACTTCTGTACCCGTCTTTCTTTATTGACGCCAAGTTATGCCGTCTCTCGGCCTTTCGATCTTCCTGAGCCGAAGCCCCTTCTGGTTTTCCGATCTTCCTGAGCCGAAGCCCCTTCTGGTTTTCCAATCTTCCTGAGCCGAAGCCCTTTCCGATCTTCCTTCCTTCCT
>JAIVWI010000082.1:0-12470 GCA_048636595.1 Oceanospirillum sp.
GCTTCGCGCGCCGGACGAGGGGTCAGAGCACTTTTTCTTGGGGGGTTTTCCGAAAAGAAAGGCCTTTCCAGGAAGAAAGTGGTCTGACCCCGGCTCTGAATAAATTTGGCGTCTTTGGCGTTTTTAGCGGATAACTGATTAGCTGCTCCAGATCATAGTCCGATTGGGTGGCTTGGAATAAACTTGAAAGTGGGTTATTAGCGATGCTCGAAACCGGGAGGATTTGAGAGATGCAAAACCCAGCCAAAAAATGCCGGCTGATTGAGCTGGATGTCGAAGAGCCCATCTGGGATCAGTTTTTCTGGGTGGCGCCACTGGTGCTGATCGGGACCCGTGAAGCCGATGGCAGCCATGATCTTGCGCCGAAGCACATGGCCATGCCGATGGGGTGGCAAAATTACTTCGGCTTTGTTTGCACGCCCCGGCACCATACTTACCAGAACATCAAGCGCAACGGTGTATTCACCGTGACCTACACGCGCCCGTCCCAGTTGGTCCTGACCAGCCTGGCGGCTTCGCCCCGTTGTGGTGACGAAGACAAACCCGCCCTGGCTGCATTGCCGGTATTTCCAGCCAGCAAAGTGGATGGCGTGCTGGTTCAGGGTGGTGCGGTGTTCCTGGAATGTGAACTTGACCGGTTCGTGGATGGCTTCGATGTCAACAGCCTGATTGTCGGCCGCGTGGTCGCGGCACGTGTAGATGAATGCTCAGAACGGATGGCGGACCGGGATGACCAGGTGCTGGTGCATGATTCTCCCCTGTTGGCTTACCTGCATCCGGGCCGTTTCACAACCATTGACCAGAGTTTTTCATTTCCTTTCCCCCGGGGAATGAAGAAGTGATGGGCGCTGAAGGTGAGCAGGAAGCCTAAAAAACAGCGGTTCAAGCCAACGGCCGGCGATATCCTGGAGTACCTGCAGGGCAAGCGCCAGGTCATGATCGAATTGCTGAAACACACCGTCGAGGCTGAGTCACCCTCGGATGTGCCGGACTCCCAGCACGCCATCCGGGAAACCATCATCAAACAGCTGCAAATGCTGGGCTACCGGACGCGGAGAATTCCGGGCCAGACCAGTGGTGGGATGTTGTATGCCGTACCCATCAACAGGCGGCGCGGCGCTCCCGCCCAATTGATGCTGGGCCATTACGATACCGTCTGGCCGCTGGGCACTCTGCGCGACATGCCTTTTGAGGCGGAAGGTGACGAAGTGCGCGGGCCGGGTGTCTTCGATATGAAAGGGGGTATAGTCCAGGCCCTGCTGGCACTGGAAACACTGCAATACTTCAACGTGGCTCCAGCCGTCACACCGGTCATGTTCCTGAATTCCGATGAGGAAATCGGCAGCCGCGAAAGCCGGCGTTATATCGAACGGCTCGCCCCGTTGATGGAACGTGTACTGGTGCTGGAGCCTGCTCTGGGGCCCTCCGGCCTGCTGAAGACCGCACGCAAGGGAATCGGGCGTTTCACTGTGACCGTACAAGGCGAGGCCGCCCATGCCGGTCTTGACCCGGGCGCTGGCGCGAGCGCTATTCTTGAGCTTTCCCATGTCATCCAGTCACTGTTCGCGCTCAACGACCTGGACCGGGGGATCACCGTCAACGTGGGAACGATAGACGGGGGTCTGAGGCCGAACGTCGTTGCGCCGAAGAGTGAGGCGGTCGTAGATGTGCGGGTTGCAACACAGGTAGACGCCGGGGAAATTGAATCCGCCATTACCGGGCTTGAGTCTGCAACACCGGGCACAACGCTGCAAATCGAGGGTGGCTTCGGGCGGCCACCGATGGAACGAACCCCCGCCAATCGCCGCTTGTGGCACCTGGCCTGTCAACTTGGCACGGACCTGGGACTGGAACTCGAAGAAGGTATGGCCGGTGGTGGATCAGACGGAAACACGACCAGCCTTTACACCGCAACGCTTGATGGCCTGGGTGCGGTCGGTGACGGTGCGCATGCGCATCATGAACACCTGTTTCTCGGAAAAACCCTGGAAAGAGCCGCATTGCTGACCCTGCTCTTACTGGCGGAGCCGCTAAACGCAAGTCAACACGGGAGCGAGCCGGTGTGAAGCCACATTATTTCTTCAGCTCAGTCACACGTAAATCCGACTTATGGCAGGCTCCGTTCGACACGGAATCACTGGGACGGGAAAGCTGGTCTACCGGTGATTTTATTGTCGGGCGCACCGTGGGAAAACGTAACCGCCTGTATCGTTGCGAGACAAAGTCCGGCCGCATGGCTGACATGGTGCGTGGAGACCTGATGATCGGCGCACTGGGCCGGCGTGAGGCGACCCTGGAAGGTGTCGGCGACTGGCGGGATGTGGGGGATAATCTCGAGCTTGAGGCACTAACCAGCGCCGGGCTGATTGGCAAGTCCACGTCCATATCACCGCTGCTGCCGGAACTCATGCGCCTTGAGTACCGGGGCCACGTCATGCGCAACGGCGTCAAGCTCGGAATGCAGGACTTTGTTGAACCCGTTGCTCCCCGGACACTCGACAAACCGGTCATCCTGTTGATCGGCACCTCCATGTCGGCCGGCAAGACCAGTTCCGGCCAGGTCATTATCCGGGCCCTCTCCTACCTGGGCCTCAATGTGGCAGCAAGCAAGATGACGGGCGCCGCGCGTTATCGTGACATTCTGAAATTCCACGATGCGGGCGCCAGTTTCGTGATTGATTTCGTTGAGGCTGGTTTACCTTCGACCGTTTGTCCCGAGCCCCGTTTTCGCGAGGCCCTGGAGTGGATGCTGTCGAAAATCGCGGCAAGCGAACCGGACGTGCTGGTGGTCGAAGCCGGGGCTTCTCCCCTTGAGCCTTACAACGGCGCACTATTGGTCGAATATCTGAGCAAACTGACCTGCCTGACGGTACTGTGCGCATCCGACCCGTACGCCGTGCTGGGCGTGCAGACGGCTTTCGGCGATCACCTCAAGGCCGACCTGGTCTCGGGGCCTGCAACCAACACCACTGCCGCAATAGCACTTCTCAAGCAACTCATCGGCCTGCCGGCCCTGAACCTGCTGGACCGGCGCACCTATCCCGAACTGACGAAATTGCTTAAAGACGCCCTGAAACTGTAAGAGCGTGCTTGCGCGCGACCTTCCAGAGCAGTCGGCCCCAGGGAGCCTCTTGCAATCGCAAACCTGATCACATCACTGTGACAAGCAACAGCGCCACGATATTGATGATCTTGATCAAGGGGTTGATCGCGGGACCGGCCGTGTCTTTGTACGGATCACCCACCGTGTCGCCGGTGATCGCCGCCGCGTGAGCCTCGGTTCCTTTGCCGCCCAGGTTTCCATCTTCAATGTACTTCTTGGCGTTATCCCAGGCGCCGCCGCCGGTGGTCATCGAAATGGCCACAAACAGGCCGGTCACAATGGTCCCTACCAGCATACCGCCCAGGGCTTGCGGACCCAGCAGAAAGTAAACGATGATCGGCGCCAGCAAGGGCAACAGTGAAGGAATGATCATTTCCTTGATGGCGGCCTTGGTCAGCAAGTCTACTGCGCGGGAGTAGTCCGGCTTGCCGGTGCCTTCCATAATGCCTTCGATTTCGCGGAACTGGCGGCGGACTTCTTCAACCACCGAGGCTGCAGCGCGTCCCACGGCTTCCATCGCCATGGAGGCGAACAGGTAGGGCACCATACCGCCGATAAACAACCCAATGATGACGAGGTGATTGGAAAGATCGAAAGATATGTCCGATATGCCGGCGTTTTCCAGGCTATTCACATAATCGGCAAACAGCACCAGGGCTGCAAGCCCGGCAGAACCGATGGCGTAACCCTTGGTGACGGCCTTGGTGGTGTTACCCACGGCATCCAGCGCATCGGTAGTCTTGCGGACGTCTTCGGGAAGCCCGGCCATCTCGGCGATGCCGCCGGCATTGTCCGTAATGGGCCCGAAGGCGTCCAGCGCGACGATCATGCCTGTCATGGACAGCATTGCCGTAGCCGCGATAGCGATGCCATAGAGGCCAGCCAACTCATATGCGCCCCAGATGGAAACGCATACAGCGATTACCGGCAAGGTGGTGGCCTTCATGGAAACCCCCAGGCCGGCAATGATATTGGTCGCGTGGCCGGTGGTGGATGCAGCCGCAATTTTCTGCACCGGGGCGAATTCGGTACCGGTGTAGTACTCGGTGATGACAACCATGGCCGCGGTCAGCGCCAGGCCGATCAGGGCTGAATAATAAAGGTTCATTGAATCCTCACCCATCATGGCCATAGTGGCCGGGTAGAAAGCGATCGCTGCCAGGACACCGGAGGCGATAACGCCCTTGTACAGGGCGCTCATGATCTTGCCGCCTTCTTTGGTCCCTACAACGAAGGTACCCAGGATTGAAGCGATGATGGACAGACCGCCCAGCACCATTGGGTAAATCACCGCGTTTGGTCCCAGTGCGCTGGCTGTCAGACTGCCCAGCAACATGGTAGCGACCAGTGTGACTGCGTAGGTTTCGAACAAATCAGCAGCCATGCCGGCGCAGTCACCCACGTTATCACCCACGTTATCGGCAATCACCGCCGGATTACGCGGGTCATCCTCGGGGATGCCGGCTTCAACTTTACCCACCAGGTCGGCGCCGACATCGGCGCCCTTGGTGAAGATGCCGCCGCCCAGACGAGCGAAGATCGAAACCAGTGAGCCACCGAAAGCCAGGCCGATCAGTGCATGAAGGACATGCTCCTGGCTCATCCCCATGCTCTGCAATACAGCGAAATATCCGGCAACGCCCATCAGGCCCATGCCGACTACCAGCATTCCGGTAATGGCTCCACCCCGGAATGCAATTTTCAGTGCGGGGCTGACGCCGGAACGTGCTGCTTCAGCAGTGCGCACATTGGCCCGGACGGAAACGAACATGCCGATGTAACCCGTCAATGACGAAAGTAGGGCGCCAATCGCAAAACCAATGGCCGTCGGCCAGTTGAGCGCCCAGCCCACCACCAGGAACAACACCACACCAACGATGCCAATGGCGGTGTACTGCCGGTTCATATAAGCTTTTGCGCCCAGCTGTATCGCAGCGGCAATCTCTTGCATTTTTTCATTGCCTGTGGGCTTCTTAAGCACCCAACTCGTCATTCCCAGCCCGTAAATCACGGCCAATACCGACGAACCCAACGCCAGCCACAGCGCCATCTCATTAGTCATTTGATTCTCCTCACAAAATCCGAAAATTCCTGCGGGTTATTTTCGATTTAGCCGCAACATAGAACGGTTTAGCCGAACAGGCCCACCGGGGCCTGTAAAACCGCCGTATAGTAGCAAATTTCCCAATAAAACGCTGCCTGTCCTTGCAAATAATCCCGGAAAAATCAGACTTCAAACGCCGGCAGCTTTTTCTTCACCAGCACATTGTGCAAACGAACGTACTTCGGCAGACCGTTGCGGTCATAAGGCGGATAGTCTTCGCCCCGGATCAATGGCTCCAGGTAGCGTCTCGCAGCGGGTGTAATACCAAAACCATCGGTAGTGATATAGCTTTTCGGCATTTTCTTTTCGCGGTTTGCGACGCGCCCCAGTGAAGCCTCGCTAATCTTCCAGCGATAAGGGTTATTGGAGATCCGTTTGATCACCGGCATGACGCCACTTTTACCTTCAAGAGCAAACTTCACGGCCGCCTCACCCACCGCGTAGGCCTGGTCCACATCGGTTTTCGAGGCCACATGGCGAGCGGAGCGCTGCAGGTAGTCTGAAACAGCCCAGTGATACTTGTAACCGAGTTTTGACCGAACGATTTCGGCAACAACCGGGGCAACCCCACCCAGTTGCGCATGCCCAAAGGCGTCCCGCAAACCCGCATCTGCCAGGAACTGGCCACGCGAATTGCGCACACCTTCGGATACAACAACCGAACAGTAGCTGTAATTTTCCACGGCATGTTTCACCTTCTTGACGAATTCACGCTGCCGGAACGGTACTTCAGGAAACAGGATCACGTGTGGTGGGTCTCCTTCCTCCCGGGCCGCCAATCCACCCGCAGCGGCGATCCAGCCCGCGTGCCGCCCCATGACTTCCAGGATAAACACCCTGGTTGAACTCGATGACATGGATTCGACATCCAGGCTGGCCTCCATGATGGAAACCGCCACGTACTTGGCAACCGAGCCAAAGCCCGGGCTGTTATCGGTCACCGGCAGGTCATTGTCGATGGTCTTGGGCACGCCAATGCACTGCACAGGGAATCCCATCTTCTTGCTGATCTGGGAGATCTTGTAGGCAGTATCAGCCGAGTCACCGCCCCCGTTATAAAAGAAATACCCGATGTCGTGCGCCTTGAATACTGCAATCAGGCGCTCGTACTCCCTTTTGCTTTCTTCGATGCTCTTGAGCTTGTAGCGGCAGGATCCAAATGCACCTCCGGGCGTATGCCGCAGGGCCGTTATATTGGCCTTGCGCTCTTTCGAAGTATCGATCAGTTCTTCGCGCAAAATGCCGATAATTCCGTCTTTGCCGGCATAGACTTTGCCGATCCGGTCGCTGTTGGCGCGAGCCGTTTCAATGACACCACACGCGCTTGCGTTGATGACCGGCGTAACGCCTCCGGATTGTGCATACAGTATATTTTTTTTCATTGGTCAAAAGGCTCTTGAATGGCCCAAAAGTCGCATTGACTTGCGACAGGTGAGCAGTTAGCGTTAGCCCTTATTCTAGTGGACGGGAAGCGTCTTATGCGAATTGTATTGCTGGGGCCGCCGGGATCGGGAAAAGGCACGCAGGCTGAACTACTGGTTGAAAAACTGGAACTGCCGCATATCTCCACCGGCGAACTGTTGCGTAACGCGGCTGAAGCCGGAACCGAACTGGGTCTCAAGGCCAAATTGGTCACAGACCGGGGCGACCTGGTTTCAGACGAAATCATGCTGGACCTGATTACAGAGCGATTGTCCCGGGACGATGTGAAGAACGGTTTTATCCTGGATGGCTATCCCCGCAATCTCACCCAGGCCAAAGCACTGGATGAAATTCTGGAACGCCAGGGGCGACCCATGGTAGATGTATTACACATCGACCTGGACGCCGATGTGGTCGTGCAACGGATTGCCGGCCGAGCCGAGCAAGAGCACCGCAGTGACGATGTCGAAGAGGTTGTCCGTAACCGCTTGCGGATCTATACGGAACAGACCGCACCCCTGGTCAAATATTATGCCGCCAGGGGCGTGCTTTCCAGGGTACTGGGCCAGGGAACCGCTGAGGAAGTTTTTCAGCGCATCATGAGCGTGCTGTTGATGCACTCAGAGTCCTGATCGTTTTACGAATATTCGATATTCTCCGCCTGCGCTCCGGCCCCCAGGCCCTGCCGGCAGGCTGGGCGCTTGCGGTCGGGCTCAGCATAGCCTACATCGCGCAAGGTCTGTTCGCTGACCAGTTACTCGGGGAAGAAGATTCCACACCACGCAGCCTGATCGCAATCACCGTCCAGTTTTTCGTCATTGCGACACTGCTTCAGCTGAAGAAATTTTCAGCCCGGCTGCCCCAAACCCTTTCTGCGTTGGCAGGCACGGGCCTGGTTTTCGGCTTCCTGTCGGTATTTCTTATCTCCCAGGCGGACCCGGAGAGCAATCAACCCGTGCTTGCCCTGGTCTGGTTCGGGGTTTTCCTGTGGAGCATTGCGGTCGATGCACATATTTACCGCCACGCTTTGTCCATCAAGATGAATCTTGGCGTGCTCCTGGCAGTGTTGATTTTTGCGGCCAATTTCTTCCTGTTAGAAACTGTTTTGGGGTAAAACTAGTGCAGTGTCCTATATTATGTGGCGATTAAGAGCCCCACAAAAGATTCAAGTCAAGGCGCAGCTTGCAGTTAATGGCCACCCCCTTAACAAAGGCTGTAACGCAGGATTGAAGCTTTTGTGGGACTCCCTGCGGGCGAGACGAGAAGGCATCATCTGCTGCGTTGCGCCTCTTGGAAAGGACCAGCCATTTCCGTCGAGACGCGCCTTACAGCTAATACCTTCTCGTCCCGCTTAATCGTCACATAATATAGGACACTGCACTGATGCATATTCATATCCTCGGCGCTTGCGGCACTTTCATGGGCGGCGTGGCCCTGCTGGCCAGCCGGGACGGCCACCGGGTTACCGGCTCGGACCAGCACAGCTATCCCCCGATGAGCACCCAACTGGAAGCGGAAGGAATTGAATTATTCGAAGGATACTCGGCGGAGCACCTCGAGCCCAAGCCCGACCTGGTTATCATCGGCAATGCACTGAGCCGCGGCAACCCGGCCATAGAACACGTGTTGAATACCGGAATGAAATATACCTCCGGTCCGAGATGGCTGGGCGAAAACTACCTGCGCGGCAAATTTGTTATCGCGGTGGCCGGCACTCACGGCAAAACCACCACCTCCGCCATGATCGCCTGGATTCTGGAGCAGGCCGGAAAAAACCCCGGTTTCCTGATCGGTGGCGTGCCCAACAATTTTGGCCACTCGGCCAGGGACGGTAAACAGTATTTCGTCGTAGAAGCGGATGAATACGACACGGCATTTTTTGACAAACGGGCAAAATTTGTTCATTACCGCCCCAGCGTCGCCATCCTGAACAATCTTGAGTTTGACCATGTGGATATCTATCCCGATCTCAAGGCCATTCAGACCCAGTTCCACCATCTCGTGCGCACCATTCCGGGCAACGGGGTTATTGTCTGCAACGGACAGGATGCAAACCTGGAATCCGTCATCGACCAGGGCTGCTGGAGTCAACTGCAACTCTTTTCCATGCTCGAAGGGGCGGACTGGCAAGTGGAACAACTAACACCGGATGGCAGCGAATTGGCGTTTTTCCGGGATGGCGGGAAGGTCGGCAACATCAGTTGGGATTCCTGCGGCCAGCACAATGCAATGAATGCCTGTGCTGCCCTGGCAGCCTGTGTCGCGGCCGGCGTTGAGCCACGCGAAGCGCTGGAGGGGCTGTCGACCTTCAGCGGCGTGAAACGGCGCATGGAATTGATCTCGGAGATCGACGACATTCATGTCTATGATGACTTTGCCCATCACCCCACCGCTATTCGCCTTACCCTGGAAGGATTACGACGGAATGTCAGCAACGCCCGGGTGCTGGTTGCCCTGGAGCCGCGCAGCAACACGATGCGCGCCGGGGTTCACATTGGAGAACTCGGCCCGGCACTGGCAGCTGCAGATCATGTCTGGCTGATGGCCGGCGATGGCATCGAGTGGGACCCCCAGGAAGAACTGCGTATTCTGGATGACCGCAGCCGCATCGTAACCCGCAGCGAGGACCTGTTACAGCAGATGCTGGACATGGTTAAACCGGGTGACCACGTCGTGTTCATGAGCAACGGGGGTTTCGATTCAGTGCCCAGCCGGTTCTGCGAAGCACTGGCTGAGCACACAGGTCGTTGACAGGCATGCATTGAACAGCGGCTGCAGGAGTGCAATGCGCGAAATGTAAGAATCGTTGGTGCCGATATCTGAATTAGTTAGAATCGTGCAAGTACGCTCTTACAGGCAGCACTCAGGTGATCGAGTTATATTGTGGGACCTAAATAACCAGCGTTAGCGCATACGGGAGCCATTGATGAAGCCGCCCACCGAAAAACTGACATACGTCCACATCCTTGGCAATTGCTCCTGCATTGCTCTGCTTCAGTCCATCCATGGACATATGATCCTGGCCATTACCTGCTTGGTGATGGTGATACCCGGATTTTCGATTGCGCAGGAGCCGCCAGCACCCGCTGAAAACAATCCGACCATCGATCAGCTTATTGTCAGGCATGGGCTGCGCCAAAGCAGTGTTGCCTCGAGAGACAGTGAGGGATGGCAAAAACCCCAGCGTATCCTGGTCCGGGTTGACAGCCCTGAACGTCTTCAGTGGATGCAGCAGGCAGTGCCGGATGTGGAGTTGGTGGCATTGGACACGATCGAAGCAGCTGCCCGCGAGATTGATTCGTTTCAGGCCGTTGTAGGCCTGTGCCACCCGGACCTGCTGGCTTCCAACATTCACTGGGTGCAAATTTATTCAGCCGGTATCGAGCGTTGCACCGCTATACCTGCTGCGCAGAAAAACCTGAGTATTCTGAGTAATGCCCAGCGCCTGCAAGGACCGGAAATTGCAGACCATGCTATCGCACTCATGCTGGCCCTGGTGCGCAGACTTGATGTCTATTCCAGTCGACAAAGCTGGATTCGGGAGCAGGATTCGGGTGAGGAAGATATTTGGGAGCTTGAAGGACGAACCCTGCTGGTGGTTGGTCTCGGCGGCATTGGTACCAATATCGCCAAACTGGGATATGGCCTGGGCATGCGCGTTATCGCCACGCGCAACAGCCGGCGCGAGGGACCCGATTTCATCAGCTACGTAGGCCTTGCCGATGAATTACTCGGCTTGGCCAGAAAGGCAGATGTCATCATCAATGCAACGCCGCTGACCACTTCCACCACCGGTATTTTTAACCGTGAATTTTTCGCTGCGGCGCCAGATCATGCCTATTTCATCAACATAGGACGTGGGCGCAGCGTCGTAACTGATGACCTGATCAAAGCTCTTGAAAAAGGTGACATAGCAGGTGCCGGACTGGATGTCACGGACCCGGAACCACTCCCCGACGGCCATCCGCTGTGGTCGGCTCCAAGGGTAATCATTACCCCACACATGGCTGGCGTTTCCGACAAAATCATGGGAAGGATATTCCTGGTCGCACGCGAAAACATCCGCCGTTATTCTGCCGGTGAGCCTTTACTTTCTGTGGTCGACATGGAAAGAGGATATTAACAAGCATACCCGCAAGCATTGATTTCCTGAAAAAGCGATTTATCCTACTGACGTTATGATCACGCGAATCGTAAGAAAGAAATGGTGGTAAAAGGAAAGTAATGGTGAAATCCCTGCCTGTTGATTACTGCTTGCCGCTTTCTTTATGCCCAAGCCATTTCGCCAACGGATTTGCGGAGATTCCGTGGGCAACCAGGCTCATCAATACCGTGCAGATCACGACCAGCGCAATCTTTTCAGCTCCGGGCACTTCCGCATTGATGACGATAATCGCAAATACAATACTGGCCAGACCCCGCGGCCCGAACCAGCCCAGGAACAAGCGGCTGGAAACACTTTCCCCGGTCCCGGTCAGGGACAGGAAAATAGGCACTACGCGTATTACGGTGAGACTTAACAGTGCGTAGGCCACGACTTCCCAACTAAATAATTTCAATGCCGGGCCGATAACCATTGCCCCAAACAGCATCCAGGTAACCAGCGCCAGCGTCTCGCCGGTGCCTTCAGCGGCCAGCACCAGCTTGTGAGTGGCCTCTTTGGCCAGGTAGCCGAACAGCAGCCCACCGGTAAACGCAGCGATGTAGCCGCTGCCATGCAGGCTTTGCGCAATGGCGAAAGAAGCGATGGCCAGTCCTACTACCGTGACTTGCATCCAGATTTCGGTGACCCAGCCCTGTTTCCAGCACCAGCGCAGCAGTGATTCGCCGGCCAGGGCCAGGCCCAGACCAACGGCCATTCCGATCCCCAGTTCTTCTGCAAGCAGAACCAAAGCAGACGTCTCGCCTCCACCATGCTCCCCGCCAACGGCCAGGGCGATAAAAAACAGCAGAATGGGGACACAAATACCATCATTCAGCCCGCTTTCCACGTTCAGGCCCTCACGTATCCGGGCAGGTACAGCCTTGTTGGTAATCACGGCTTTACCGAGCGCCGCATCGGTAGCGGCGAGCATGGTTGCCAGGATTGCGGCCTCATACAAGGACAAGCCGTCGAACATCAGTACGGCGAAACCGAATCCCAGCGCGATCACGCCTGGCAAACCCAGCAACAACATTCGTGAAGGAATCCGGAATTGGCGTTTCAGGACAGACAGGTCCGCGTTAGCTGCATCGATAAAAAGGATCAATGCAAGGGTCAGATCCGCAAGAGTCCGCAAATTACCACTGCTTGCATCACCTTTGAGCCAACCGAAGCCAAAAGGCCCCATCAGGAATCCAAAGACGACAAACACCATGGGCCCTGAAATCACCGACCGCTCGATACGGCCGGCAACCATGCTGTAAAGGAAGATAAAAAGCGCAAGAATTGCCAGTTCTACATACATATCAGTAGGTTACCCTAAAATTTCTGCGGTACGTAATTATACTCGTAGTCCGGCGCCTGGTAACCATCACTGCTCTGGCGCGGGCGCAGTTCCGGCTTGTCGTAAGGAATATCCTCATAGGGGAACTGGCTGAGCAGGTGTGAAATACAGTTAAGCCGTGCTTTCTTTTTATTGTCCGAATTGACCACATTCCACGGTGCCCAGGTGGTGTCAGTGGCCATGAACATGGCATCCTTGGCGCGGGAGTAGTCGTACCAGCGGCTCTGTGCTGTGAGATCCATGGGACTGACCTTCCAGTGCTTGCGCGGGTCGGTCATACGGCCTTCAAAACGTTTCGTCTGTTCGTCCGCGCTCACTTCGAACCAGTATTTTATCAGGATAATGCCGTTATCTA
>JAIVWI010000083.1:0-12393 GCA_048636595.1 Oceanospirillum sp.
GAGCAAGGGGAGGCAGGTATGGGAGCCAATGTAGCCCGTGGCGCCGGTGACCAGAATAGTCCTGCTCATGACTCGTACACCTGCTGTAAGAGGTCGCTTGCGGCCGAAAGGCTTTGCAAGAAGTCGGCCCCAAGGGACCTCTTACAGTTCCGCTGCTTTTCCATATGTAAGATATTGCTTGCGGCCGAAAGGCTCTGGAAGAAGTCGGCCCCAAGGGACCTCTTACAGTTCACTGAAATACGCTACTGTGTATTTGAGGCCGGTTTTCAGGGCAACCGTGGGTTGCCAGTTGAGCTTTTCCCTGGCCTGGGTGATGTCGGGCTGGCGTTGGGTCGGGTCGTCCTGGGGGAGTGGTTCGTATACGATTTTCGAGTCGGAACCGGTCATGGATACCACTTTTTCGGCCAGTTCTTTGATGGAGAATTCGCCGGGATTGCCCAGGTTTATCGGGCCGGTGACTTCCTCGTCGCTTTCCATCAGCCGGATCAGGCCTTCCACCAGGTCGTCAACGTAACAGAAGGACCGGGTTTGACTGCCGTCGCCATAAATCGTGATGTCGTTGCCGTGCAGGGCCTGCATGATGAAGTTGGAGACTACCCGGCCGTCGTTGGGCAGCATTCTTGGGCCGTAGGTGTTGAATATTCTCGCCACTTTGATCGGCATGTTGTGCTGGCGGCGGTAGTCGAAGAACAGGGTTTCGGCGCAACGCTTGCCCTCGTCGTAACAGGAGCGCACGCCGATGGGATTGACGTTGCCCCAGTAACTTTCCGGTTGCGGGTGCAGTTCGGGGTCGCCGTAGACTTCGCTGGTGGAGGCTTGCAGTATTCTTGCACGGGTGCGCTTGGCCAGGCCCAGCATGTTGATGGCGCCGTGTACGATGGTCTTGGTGGTCTGCACCGGGTCGCGCTGGTAATGGATGGGCGATGCCGGGCAGGCCAGGTTGTAGATGCGGTCGACCTCCACGTACAGCGGGAAGGTTACGTCGTGGCGCATCAGTTCGAAATTGGGGTGTTCCAGCAGGTGGATGATGTTGCGGCGCGTGCTGGTGTAGAAGTTGTCTACGCACAGGATGTCGTGGCCTGCTGCCAGCAGGCGGTCGCACAGGTGCGAGCCGAGGAAGCCGGCGCCACCGGTAACCATGATGCGTAAAGGAGTTTTTATTTGCTTCATATTCTTGGTCCTAAACTATTGTAAGAGGTCGCTTGCGGCCGACCGGTTCGATATCCAACTTGCGCCCGATTAACAAACACATTTCGCGCCCAAGGACGCTCTTACAAGAACCCGCTTGCGGGCGAAAATTAAAAAAGTCGCCCGCAAGCGGGCTCTTACAGTTCGAAATCATTGTAGATGAAATTCCGGGTGAGGAAACGCTGGGTTTGCCACGAGCGCTTGATGTAGGCGTAGTAACTGAACGCAACGACCATAAATGCCCAGAAGCTGACGTACTCCGGTGCACCTGAAATTTCGAACAGGACGCCCACACCGGCCAGCACAGTTGCCAGCAGTGTAATATTCACCCAGGTTTCGTCCACGCTGAAGCCGGCACGCAAAAAGGCGTGGTGCAAATGGTGCTGATCGGCGGAAAAGGCAGAACGGCCGGATCGCCAGCGGATCCACATTAACGTGGTGGTGTCCAGCAAGGGCACGGCCAGCAGCCACACAGCGGTCATGGGCATGAAGGCCCGTACGCTGCCTTCCTGGTGGTCGCTACCCAGTGCGATGAAGCACCAGGCCAGGATGAAGCCCAGCAACAGCGATCCGCCGTCCCCCAGGAAAACACGCGCTTTTTCGTTCCAGGGCAGCCTGGCGTTTAACAGCAAAAATCCCACAACCGCACCAATTGAGAACAACAGGATCCACAGCAGTTCGCCCTGCCCTGCCCGGGCGGCAAACAGGGCCATACCGGCGGCGGCAACCAGGAAGATGCTGCCGGCCAGGCCGTCCATGCCGTCGATCATGTTGAAGGCGTTGATGACGCCTATTGCGGCGAAAATGGTGACAGGACCGGCGAGCCACCCGAGCGTAAGAACATCGTTGTAGAACAGTGGGCCGAAATCATCCAGGCGCACATCGGCGTAGAGGATCATTATCAGGCAGGCGCCCATCTGCACCAGGAAGCGCAGCGCGGCCGAAAGTTTCAGGCGGTCGTCGGCCATGCCGGTGAGCGCCATCAACAGGCCGCCAGCGCCCAGTGCCTGCACGAAACGGTCGGCCGGCATAGTCCAGTAAAAGACTGCCGCAAGCGTGATTAAGATGGCGAGGCCGCCAGTCATAGGTGTGACTGAATCGTGTACCTTGCGTTGGTTGGGGTGGTCCAACAGGCCGGCTTTGCTGGCCAGTGGGATCAGCAGGAGGGCGAGCGCTGCTGTCACCAGTGCTGTGACTGGTATCAACCACCAGGAATGTTGGAGGCTTAGCAGCATAAATCAGTACCTTCCTCCTACTGTAAGAGGTCGCTTGCGGCCGACCGGTTCGATATCCAACTTGCGCCTGATTAATAAAACGCATTTCGCGCCCAAGGACGCTCTTACAATAATACCCAAACGCATAATGTGATTATATACATTAACCTTAATGCACATATGCATGTATTTGAAACTATTTCTGCAGAGCTCCCCCGTCATTCCGGATCGACGTAGTCGCATCCGGAATCCAGTGGACAAAAAAAACCCCGGCTTTTCAGCCAGGGCTTTTTGTTAATTTATCTGAAGTCGCTTGCTTACTTTATTTCGCGCGCAAGCACGCTCTTACAGTAAGCCCGTTCTCAAGCAGGCGTCCGCTTACTATTCCGTATTGCCTTCAGCACAAAGCTGGTCGCCGCACAGCATCACGGCAAACTCGGTGCCGCGAACGCCCATCAGTGCTACCGGGGTGCGGACCTTGTAGTTTTCAGGATTCGATTTCGCCATCGCGCCGGTGATGACCCGCAGGCCGCCGGATACCAGGCTCAGCGTCGCTACATCTTGGTCATTTCCGTTGTAGACATAGTCTTCGATTATTATGGCTGAATTCGGCCTCACGGTAACCTTGGCGCCATCCACGAACTGCAACACGGCGAAACTCTTGTCTCCGGTGACGATCTCGTCGGTGACAAAAATATCATCGCCCTGTTTCAGGATCCTTATCTCACCGTCAATTTCCGCCGTCACATCACCACGCGAAGCTACTACCATGCCGGTGTTGTCCGCGGTCATCGCGAAACTGGATGCAAACATTGAAGAAGCCAGGACTAAACCCGTAATGATTTTACTGTGCAGTTTAAATTTCAACATGATTCCTTATCCCTTTTCAGTTGAGACAGAACGCTCTATCTCAAACACCGCGATTAAAAAAGCCGCGATCATTAAGTATTACAGTCCGTCTTGCGAAAGGTTGGTGACGCATCCCCTTAAAGCTGCCGCGCGTCCCCCCAGGCCTGTAATACGAGGCATATCCCCCCAGCAGTAATGATTTCTCATCGTGTTTTTTATTTTAGCGCCTGTAAAAACTGAGGGATTCAGGTGCTTACCTATATATTCTAGCACAATTGTTGAAATATATTCTTGCGCCCCCGCCCCTGCGACAAGCTACTTGGTTTTGTGGGTGAAAACGCCATCCCAGTATTCGCCGGGTGGTTCTTCCCGGAAATGGGTTATCCGTTCCAGGTAAAGCTCGTACAGCAGGGTCTCCGGTTCGTCGTTCAGTAAGACTTCCAGCGCTTCCTGAGCTGCATCCCAGTCCTGTTTACGGTACATGAACAGGGCCGTTCTGAATGCTTCTACCCTCGCATTCACCTCATCCGGCAACTCTTCTTTCAAACCCATCGGCTCCAGGATGGTGACCGGTTCTTCCTTACCCTTCACCCGCACCTTGTCCAGTTCCCGGTAGAGGTATTCGTGCGCTTTTTCTGCGGTGGACTCGGCGACGATAAAACCAACGCCGTACACCTTGGTGATGCCCTCGAGACGAGACCCCAGGTTTACCGCATCGCCCAGCACGGTATAGGCCTGCCGGAAGGTGGAGCCCATGTTGCCCACGCTCATCGGCCCGGTATTGATGCCCACCCCGATTTTAATCTCGGGCCAGCCTTTTTTCTCGAAATCACGGTTCAGATCGACCAGCGCCTCCTGCATGGCCAGCCCCGCACCAACCGCCTTTGATGCGTGATAGGCATCCCTGACCGGCGCGCCCCAGAAGGCCATGACGGCGTCACCGATGTATTTATCAATGGTGCCGGTGGATTCATGCACGATCCGGGTCATCGGCGTGAGGTACTCGTTCATGAGTTCAGAAAGAACCTCCGCCTCCAGCCCCTCCGAGATTGTAGTGAAGCCCCGGATGTCGCTGAACAAAACACTCAGTTCGAGCTTTCTGCTGGCCAGCGAGTAGCTCTGAGGGTTTTTGCTCATTTCCTTGACCAGGTCCGGCGGGACATAACGGCCAAAGAGATTGTCCATGTGGTGCCGGCTGCGGGATTCGAACAGGTAGCCAAAAACCATATTGATGACATAAATGCCCGTCAGCACATACAGTGTCATCGCCAGCGGCATCACGTGGCGCATCACTTCCCACATGTAATAATTCACCGCCAGGGCGCCCGCCAGGACAGAAAAGAAAACCAGGGTTGCAACCAACGGCTTGAGCAGCGGCAGCAACAGGGCGGTCAGCAGACCAAATACGACAACGACGATCATCTCGGCCGCCGCCGTGTAGGCCGGCTTCCAACGGAAATTGCCGTCAAGTATCCCCGCCACCACATTGGCGTGCACCTCGACTCCGGGGTAGACGGATCCGAAGGGCGTGGATCTTATGTCCTCCAGACCCGGTACGGTGGCGCCGACCAGCACGATAGCGCCATCAAGAACTTCCGGATTCTCGAGCGTGCCGTCCATGATGTCGCTTGCCGACAAGTAGGGGAAACTGCCCGCCGGGCCCCGGTAAGGCACCAGCACTCCACCCTGCGGGTCGATCCGCAGGGGATGCCCGGCGAGTTCCAGGCCTTCCAGCGGCGGGTAATCACCCATCCAGGTGGATGCGTCTACGAAAATCGGCAGTGTGATGTCGTCAAAATAGGCAGCGGCGACAGCCAGGGCCAGGGATTCATAAACGCCGAGCCTGTACTCCTGCAACAGCGACGCGCGCCGCACTACGCCGTCCAAGTCAATCAGCGGGTTGTCGATAAACCCGCCGCTCCAGGACGCCTGCATCAGCACCGCCAGACTGCCCACATAGCCTGCAGCGCGGGGAATGAAAATGTTGTTCATCATCGACTCGTCCAGGTCGAAAGCCGCCATCGGCAATTGGCCCCTCTCAAAAGCCTTTTCCTCGTTGCGATCGAAATAGTAACCCAGCACGGTTTGCTTGCCGGCGAGCCCCTTTGCGAACAATTGGTCGCGATCCAGTTGGGCCTCGAGTTCTTTCAACCGCTGCCGGAACTTCGCGTCTTCCGGTCCCGGGGCCAGCGTCTGCAAAAGATCGACATCGGCGCTCTCGTCACGCTCGGCAAACACCATATCGAAGCCCGCCACCGCAACGCCATAGTCAAACATCTGCTCAACCAGCAGGGCCAGCTTGTCCCGGGTCCAGGGCCAGTGGCCGTGCACCTGGAGGCTGGCCTCATCGATGGCTACGATGACAATCCGCGTGTCGATACCGCGCGGTGCGGATAAACGGACCCGGGTGTCGTAAAGCAGGTTTTCTATTTCATCAACGTAGGGGTAGGTATACACGCCCGAGATGTGCAACAGGGTCAGGAGTGTCAGCAGGACAGCCAGCCCTGCACGGGCCAGGTAACGTCTCATCGCGTCATGGCGTCATGGCCGGGGTTTTAGCGAGCCAAGCATGTGGTCCTTCAGTTCTGCCCAGTCCACCCCGGCTGACTTATCGATGCGCTTTTCTTCCACCCATGCGGGCCAGGGATTATCGCCGCTGGCGAATACATCGCCCAGCCATTGATGCAGTACCGGTGCAACCCGGGAGGGATCAAAGGCCGGCGCCCGGTCTATAACGCGCCCGGCAATCAACTGGTGGGCGGTGCTGCCCGACATGTAGATGGGTACATTACCGATCCGCCCGATCAGCTCCATGTGCCCATGCCCGCAAATGATCAACTGTACCTGGGGATTCCGTGCCAGGAGTTCTTTAATACCCCGGTACCACTCCTCCCCTGCCATGTCGATGAAGTAGACCCCGGTTTTCATTGGCGGGTGATGAATGGCGATCAGGGTCGGCCTGTCGGATTTCGCCAGTTCCTGCTCCAGCCAGCACAAGCGCTGTTCTCCGAAACTCGGCAATTCGGTGTCGTCCAGGTGGCTGTTGAGGGCCAGGATCCTGAAATCATAGTCGTCGATCACATACTGATAACACGGTGGTTTGCCGGGAAACATCGACGTGCCGCCGAAATGTTTCCACATCACATCCGGGTCATCGTGATTACCCGGGATCAGGAATACCGGCGCCTTGAGTGGCGCGATCAGTTCATCAAAGTGGGAATAGGTTGCATCGCTCGGCTTCTCCACGTGATCACCGGTAATCATCACCAGGTCCGGTTGCGGATCCATCGTGTTGATTTCCACTACCGCTTCGCGCAGGTGGGCAGCCGTATCAACGATACCGTACAGTAACTCCCCCCTCGACAGGATATGTGTATCAGTAATCTGGACTAGCAGTGTCAATTGATGCTCCCTTTGTACACCATTTATTAAATCATACATGTAAGAGCGTGCTTGCGCGCGACCTACCCTGACTATTCAGAACTTCCTTTCAGTCTTCTGTAAGAGCGTGCTTGCGCGCGACCTGTTTTACCGTTAACGAACAGTCGGCCGCAAGCGACCTCTTACAGAAAAACCTACCGTAAAACTTCCTTTCGGTCTTCTGAGTACAAGTTTCGTGTCATGCGTTTCCGCTTGAATACATCGATGCGCTTTTCAAGCGCTTCGTGGATCGCCTTTTCCAGTGTCCAGGCAGCCTCGAAGCGGGAAAGATAGACATAGTCCGCTCCTGCATCATAAACATTTTGTATTTCATCGATACTGATGGCGTTGGCGATGATGACCGCTTTGGGACTCATTTCGCGGACCACGTGGACCAGTGAGCGATTGTCGATGCCCCGCAGCAGATCATCGGGAATGGTGCAGATAATAACCCGCGCATGGCTCAGGCCGAGGTGATGCAGGGATTCCGGGTTAGCCAGGTCGCCATATTTGACCGTGGCGCCGGTGGCGGTGATGGCATCATGCAGGGCCACGTTGAAATCGATGACCAGTGTCTCGCGCAGCAAGTCCGGATCGCTCTGCTCGAGGTTATACAACAGGGAAGATGCATCACGGTGAAAACCCAACAGCGCCAGCTTGTACTGGCTTTTATCTTCAACTTCCAACTCGGGCGGCGCCTTGAAACCCAACTTCTCCAGTAACGGCCGGATCCAGCCATGGATCTCGTACGCCTTGCCATACATCAGGGGCGTCGCCAGTGCGGTGAGGACGAATGCGAAAATTACCGCACTGGTCAGGCTCGGGCTCAAATGCCCGAACTGCACGCCCAGGAATGCGATAACCAGGCCAAACTCCGATATCTGCGCCAGGCGAATGGAGGTCACTTCCGCGTTCCTCTGGTCTACCCCAAACCAGTAGAACAGCGGGAAAAACACAACCTGGCGCGCCACCACCGCCACCACCGCCAGCGCAACGGCAAAAATGATGACGTCAAAGCTTTCCGGCATGGGAATGCTCACCCCCAGGGCGACAAAGAACAGCGTGATGAAAAAATCCTTCACCGTGGCGACCTTGGTGATGATCTCTGTACTCGAAGGCAGGTTGGCGATACTCGCCCCGGCAATCAGGGCCGCCATGCCGGGACCGACTGACATGTGGAAATTACGGCCATAGGTAATTTCAAAGATATGGTCCAGGTTCACGCCGATGAAAACCACGATAAAACACCACGCCAGGGCGCCCAGCAAGGTCATTTCGGGCGTTTTGGCGATCCACACAAATGCTCGTCCAACAACGGACAACGCGACAATAACGGTGAACAGGCTCAACAAGGTAATCCCGAGGAATGACATGGCGATCATTCCCAGTTCCGGGTTTTCCAGGTTGGGCTGGATCAGGATGGCGACGATCACCCAGATATCCTGGAAAATCAACATGCCCAGGGACAAGCGGCCGGGCTGGGTGTCGAGTTCAAAATGCTCCTGGAACAGCTTCACCACCAGCAGTGTCGAGGACCCGGCAATGATCACTCCCATATAGACCGCCGCAAACGGGCTTTCACTGAGCAGGGCGCCGCCGATGCCCAGGAAGATCATCAGTTTCACCGCCCCCATGCCAAACAGGATGGTCAGCGGGTATTGCAACAGGCCGGACAAGACAATCGACTTGCCACTGCCGAGGATTTTCTTGAAATCAATTTCGAGGCCGATCAGGAAAAGCAAAAGGATAAAACCCAACTGGGCGATGGTATCGACGTTGTCGGGATCGGTGACCTGTTTGAGGCCGATCGGTCCGATCAGGATGCCCGCCAGCAGGAACGCGGCAATGCTCGGGATTTTGAGCCGGGTGAAAATCACCCCCAGCGCACCTGCCGCCAACAGGCTGATGCCAATATCATGCACCAGCGACGGCATGGCGCCACCGGCAGCCCATGCAGCCGGGGAAAGCGCTATCAGGATGATGAGCAGGGAAATGCGCTGCAAAGTACTCACCACATGGAATCTTCGGTTGCCAGTCATATTTTTATTATTCCTAAGTCTCTTGATTCATGTAAGAGGTCCCTTGGGGCCGACCGCTCTGGAAGGTCGCGCGCAAGCACGCTCTTACATGTAAGAGATCCCTTGGGGCCGATCACCCTACTGTAAGAGGTCCCTTGGGGCCGATTTCTATTCACAAAACGGTCGGCCCCAAGGGACCTCTTACAGGCATGGTGTACTATGCGAGTTCTCTCACTTCTACATAATAATAGTCGCTGCTGAAACAAAATGCTGCCTGAAATGTTTTTGAAAGCACTGATTGCGCTCCTCCCGGTGATCGCGCTTATCCTTGTTCTGGATCACCTGGACAGCCATCGACTGCTTGGAACCCGCTTCATACTAAAGGTATATGTTGCTGGCGGCATCATTGCCGTCATCAGCGCCTTCGTCAATGGTTTCGTGCTGGACTACTCGCAGGCCGGTTTCCTCAGTTACACCCGGTATGGCGCACCCATCGTCGAGGAAACTCTCAAGGCCAGTGTGCTGGTTTTCCTGTTTCGCACCAACCGGATTGGTTTCCTGATCGATGCGGGCATCCTGGGATTTACCGTCGGCGCCGGTTTTTCATTCGTGGAAAATATCTACTATCTCACCATGGCTTCCGACGCCCACTACGGCACCTGGTTCGTACGGGGTTTCGGCACCGCAATCATGCACGGGGGCGCAACCGCAATCTTTGCCATCCTGGCTCAGACCCTGACCGAGCGGCATTTGAAAATGAACCCCCTGCTCTACCTGCCGGGCCTGTTCGCGGCCATCATCCTGCATTCGATCTTCAACCACTTTCCGGTATCACCCGTCTTGTCGACCTCGGTAACCCTGCTGATCCTGCCCACATTGCTGTTCATGCTTTTTGAGCGCAATACAATCTCCATCCATAATTACCTGGAAGTGGATTTCAACTCCCACAAGCGGTTGCTGCGGCAGATCGAGCACGGGGAGCTCAGCGGTTGTGAGGCCGGCCGCTTTTTAATGGATATCAAACAAGTGGTGACCGGCTCGGTGGCCCGGGACATGGTCTACTACTTTCACCTGCACACGGAACTCGTCCTGAGCGCCGAACAACTCCTGCTCGCGAGGGAACAGGGAATCAACGTGAGCATTGATAAGGAAATCATTGAAAAACTTACAGAATTTCATGGGCTAGAGAAAACCATAGGCAAAGCCGGCATGAAGGCCCTGCGCCCGCACCTGCATTTCTCGCACAAGGAGCTATGGGAAGTCCACCTGCTGGACGACGAGTCCCACCACCACCACTAACCCTTACCGCAGCTCCAGCATTAGCCTGCGGTTCATATACGATATCCGGCTACCCAATGTGCGCGCTACCAACTCGTGGATGGATGCAGCCAGTTCGAAATTCTCACTGTCCAGTTGAGACAGCTTTTCCGCCGTCATATGCCACAGCAATGAAGACTCATCGGCGATCAGGGTGGCGGTGCGGATGCGTTCCGCAGTGTAGCTGGACATTTCACCGATCACCGCTCCCGGCCTGAATTTTTTCACCCTTCTCAGGCCATTCGTCGAGGTCTCGATATAGGCCGTCAATGATCCTCGCTCAAGGATGTAAAAACCCCCATCCGGGTCGCCCTGCCTGAACAGGGTCTCGCCCTCCCCGCACTCGACGCTGGTCAGGGCAGCCAGCAATACCCGTGCTTTTTCCTGGTCTTCAAAGATCCTGCCCAGGTGATCCTCAATGGTTCGTTCCGTCGATTCGCCACCGTATTTGTCCAGCAGCAGGCCTTCCATATATTCCACTGCGTAATCAGACTCTGTGAATACCAGCTCATTGGAATGGACTTTACTGACGACATCCAGCAAGCGAAAGCTCTTTTTTGTTTCTTCCGGAATGCCCGAATAGATCAGCTGGACCCCCGCTGATTCACAGATTTTTTTGATCTGTACAAAGGTATTCAGGGCGGAAATATCAATACCGGTCACCCGTTTCAAATCCAGCAAAATCGCAATGTACTTGCCGTCCTGTATATCCGGATCATCCCTGATCGTATCCAGGATCGCATTGGCCGTGCCGAAGAACAAAAAACCACGCAAGGTGTAGACCAGCGCTTCCGTGCCATGATCATCCAGCAGTTGGATACTGGACGAGGAGCGTTCCACCGAGCTGCGGTAGTCCGCAAGGCTGTGCCGGCCATGGACCGCGCTGATCATGCTGTACCTCAGCACAAACAGCAGCAGGGCGAGTATAATACCCACCAGGATTCCTGGCATGAAACCGACAAAAATCACCGTGCCGAGAATGATCAGGACGATGGTGTAATCGATCGGCTGGAAACCCCGCACATTCTCATACAACCACTCGTACAACATCTGGAAAGCAAACAGGAACACCGTGGCCCCGACCAGCAGCTTGGGCATAAAGGCAATCAACCAACCGCCAATGGCGGCAACCCCAAGCAAAACGACGGCGGAGACGATAGGCATCCACCGGCTGGATGCGCCGAAACGCTCGTAAAGCGAGGAAGCTGTCACATCCGTATAACTGGGTGGACAACACACCATCGCGCTCAGGACATTACCACCGGCAATATTTTTCATTTCATCCGATGTGTTCAAATGCTGATAGCCCGACGCCATCAGCGCCGACAACGACATCGAGGCGCTCAGCAGCGCCAGGAAAGCGATGGTCAGGATCTGGGGCATTACGGTGACGATGAACTGCGTATCGATATCACTCATGGACAGGCCATCCAGGAAACCAAGCGTACTGGCCGATTCAAGCGGAATATCGAACAACCAGCCCTGGGCAACCAGGTCCGGCCTCGAATAGCCCATCAGCGCAATCACGCTATGAAAGCCGATCAGGATGATAACGGACGCCACCGGCAGCACCCATACCTTGTTGATCCGTGTAACGCCAATCATCAGGGCCAGCCCCACCGCAACGTATAACACCAGCTTCAATAACTTGCTTTCGTCCTGCAATACCTCCAAAAGCTCCCGTGAAATAGGCAGATCAACGGCAATTCCGACACCGGCCTGTACCAACAGCCAGCCGATACCCGCCATAAACCCGCAGATCACCGGGTAAGGAAGCAATTCCAGCAGCCGGGTCAGTTGGAACTGCCCGACCGCGAAAAAGCACAAGGCAACCGTCACCGACGTGAGCGACATGACGGCCAGCATCGTGGCCAGCCCGCGCGTCGACACCACATCGAAACCAACATTGGCCACCAGCAAACCACCCACGGACGCCAGGATGACAATCGCCTGCTCATCCAGCTTCATGATGTGCAGTTTCGTCGCGCTGGTCGTGCTGACAGAAAGAATGGTCAGCGCCCACCCACACAACAGCAAAACCACCAGCAGGGGCAAAAACGAGGTAAATGCACCGGCGAAAAGCACCGTGGCGAATGCATAACACCACAAAGCGTTATCCACACCTTCAAAAATGCCCAAACCGACGTCCGTCAGAATAGATTTTGAACGGTAACCTGTAGTCTGAAATTTCATTGGCTGCCAATACTACTGTAAGAGCCCGCTCGCGGGCGATAATTATTAACGATTATTTTTACCATGACCGCTGATACAACTGTAAGAGGTCGCTTGCGGCCGACCGCTACTGTAAGAGGTCGCTTGCGGCCGACCGCTACTGTAAGAGGTCGCTTGCGGCCGACGGGCTCTGGAATGGTCGCGCCCAAGGACGC
>JAIVWI010000084.1:0-12337 GCA_048636595.1 Oceanospirillum sp.
TCACTACTCCTTGCCAATCTCCTTGCCAATCACCTGGCAAAACACCTGCATTTACTGGACAACACGGTTGTGCCAGGCAATGGATTCACGTTCGGCTTGCATCACCGCGAGTTCACCCTGCTGTTTCGCCTTCATCGCAAGTTCGATCGCTGTGTCCCAGTTTTCCTGTTCTGCATCGCGCCTGGCCTGATCGATCAGGGCGTCCGTTTCGAGCCATTCCGCACCGGCTGCGGCAGCAGCTTTCTGCGCGCTTTGCGCTGCGAGCAGCATGGCTGCAAAGGACTCACTAGTTGCTCCTGGAACCGGCTCAGTTTTGTTTGTCGCTTGTTCGGGGGGGGTGTTCCTGCCACAAGCAGTCAAGGTGGCAGCAAATAACAGCACAACGGCGATGCACACCCACCTGGCATTCATTTCCGAGCACCGGGGCCATTTGCCTCAAGGCCGTTGCTCATATAGGTCAGGAAATATTCCAGGTCGCGATATTCGAGGCTCTGTTGTTCAAAAGGCTTAGCCCGTACATCCCGTATACAGCCATAAAACCGGCTGTGCAGACTGATCAATCGACCGAACTTCGAGCGGTATACCGGGAAGTGCGTGGGCTGGCCAAGACTGGGGCCAAGGTGGTCCGCGCGGACGTAGGATCCGACCGCACTAACGTGGCAATCTGAGCAGGCCATGTTCAGTTGGCCACGCTTGGAGTAATAGAATTGTTTACCCTGCTCATATGCGGCCCGGGCGCGCGGGTCATCCGGAACCACGATATCGAAAATATTACCCCGTGAGGTGTAAGCCATCCAGGCGGATAGCGAAAGCATCTCATCGCTGTCATAAGGGTAGGGCGCTTCCGCATTACGTTCGCGGCACTGGTTGATCGCCAACTCCAGCGTGATGACCTCGCCGTATTCCGGATCGAATTGCGGGTAGGTCTGCCTTATGCCAATGCCGTCATTTTTAAAACAGTTCGCGTAGCTCTGACCATTTGCAAATAGGGTTCCGAACAGGATCTCTCCTTCTTCGATTGCGAATTCGTAGGGTGGAAACTCCTCGATTTCCATCCACTGCTGCCGTGCGTCTTCATCCAGCGCATAAATGCCGTTGATATATTCCGCCAGCGCGACTTCAGGGAAACGGGACTGGTAATAGTTTCGGAAGGCCTCGCGGTCTTCTTCAGGACCAGCAAGTACAGACGTAACCAGGGCCATCAAGGCACCTAAAACAATGAAGCGGCTAACTATCAGCACTGCCAAACACCCTCGTAACTCCTAGCTAAGGACCATTTCAATTGAGTCGCTTTCGCCCTTGTTGTCTACCCAACTGACGTTAAGTTTGTCACCCGGGCTGGCGCCTTTGAAGCTGAAACTGAAGAAGGGGTCCTTGGCGACGGCGGTGCTGCAATTGACGACCATCACCGGCTTGCCGTTGTTGGTAAAGGTAAGTTGTGTGATGTGATGCGCCGGCACAATAACTGAGGTATCGGGATCTCTGCGCGCCCCGGTTTCCATTGGGTGCAGCATCAGGCTCTTGACCTCGGCTACGTCCCCTTTGAGCTTCACTTTTACTTTGATTTTACTGGCCATGATTAATTGGTTTCCTGTTTGTTTTCGCTGGCTGGCTGTCGCGTTCAGCCGCCACAACCGCCGATGGTTACCTTGACTTCCTTGGTGGCACTGAAGAGTCCGTCGTTGGTTTTGACCACAGCCATCACTTTCGAGGTCTCCCCCATCTTGATGCGGCAAGCAACATCCGGCAGTGTCTCAGGAGGAAATTCGAACGAGATTGCAAGCGGGCGGGGGTTTTTTTCCACTATGATACTGACTGATTCGACGCCCTGCAGCGAGGTCTTGACCGACACCGGCACGACCGCTCCATTTTCAGCAATCACCGGTGCTTCCAATGTGATTTCACCAGATGGCGTGGTCTGGTCCGTGCCAAACAGGTCGCTCAAAGCTTCCCCGGCCACTGTTGATTGGAACGCCTTCTGTGGCCAGGCGCCCGCAAGCAAGACCTTGGGCAAGCTCATGAGAGTGACGAAGGCGAGGCCTCCTTTTATGAACAGTCTTCGACCTGCGTGCATTTCAAATCCTCCCTCAATCTATTGCTTTACAGCGTGTATATGTAATCTACGATGAGATCGACTTCTTCCCCCGTCAGAATCCCGTACAGGCCAAATGGTGGCATGTGGGTGTCCGGATTTCGTTCCGTGGCGTCCCAGATTTGCGCTCGCAGCACTGCCCTGTCCGGGAATCGTACCTGCATGGACATCAGCGGTGGTCCGATATTACCCGGAAACTCGCCGTCATCAATGACGTGGCAGGCCAGGCAGTTGCCCTTGTTTCTTGCCATCACGAGCTGTTTTCCCTGTTCCAGGCGCTGCTTGCCGGCCTCGTCTCCATAAGCCAATCCCGAAAAGATCAGGATTGACATCATGGTCGAGGTGGCGAGAGCCAAACCAGCATTGCTCAGATTTATATAGGGCAACGGCAAAAGCCTTTAATCATCTTCAGGAAATAAGGACGAGCGAAGGGGGTGGTTTATTCCCTAAGGCTCCCCTTGAGCTTTTCGATCAGGTCCAGCGGGAACACGATGGTCGAGGTCCTGTCGTTGGCGATTTCCGTCAGGGTCTGCATGTAACGCAACTGGATTGCATTGGGTTCGGTGGCCAGTGTCTTCGCGGCTTCCGCCAACTCCGCCGCTGCCTGTTTCTCACCCGTGGCATGAATCACCTTGGCGCGCCGCTGGCGTTCCGCCTCGGCCTGCGCGGCGATGGCGCGGATCATGCTGTCGTCCAGGTCCACGTGCTTGATCTCGACCATGGCCACCTTGATGCCCCAGGCGTCGGTCTGGCGATCCAGAATGGTCTGGATGTCTTTGTTCAGCGTATCGCGCTCGGACAGCATTTCGTCCAGTTCGTGCTGGCCCAGCACCGAGCGCAGCGTGGTCTGCGCCAACTGGCTCACGGCTTCCAGGTATTTTTCCACCTGGATGATCGCTTTCTCCGGGTCGATCACGCGGAAATAAACCACCGCATTAACCCGCACCGACACGTTGTCCCGCGAGATGACGTCCTGCGTGGGCACGTCCATCACGATGACACGCAAATCCACCCGTACTATCTGCTGAACCACCGGAATGACGATGATCAGCCCCGGACCCTTCACTTTCCAGAAACGGCCGAGCTGGAAAATGACCCCGCGCTCGTATTCACGCAGGATCTTGATGGCATTGATAATAATGCCCAGCAAGGCAAGTGCGATGATGCCAAAGAAATATTCATACATGGTCCTGCTCCTTCATTAATGCATACACCGGGGGTTCACTTATCGGCGGGGCGCACTTCCAGCGTCAGACCGTCGATGCCAGTGACCACGATGGCCTGCCCTTCGCTCAATGGTGATGCGGTGACCGCGCTCCAGCGTTCGCTGTGCACGAACACGCTTCCCTGGTTCTCGAAATCCATCAGCGCGGTACCCGCGGCGCCGATGAGTTGTTCGCGCCCGGCGACCACCGGTCTTTGCCTGGCTCGCATGGCAACGCCGATGATGGCCAGCAATCCGAGTGAGCTGGCCAGCGCAATGGCTCCGATCAGGGGTCGCGATACCGCAAAGCCGGGCACGTCGGTATCGATCAGGATGATCGAGCCAATCACAATGGAAATGACGCCGCCAATGCCCAACGCACCGAAGCTGGGCGCCATTACCTCGCCGATCATCAGGATGATCCCGAGCAAGATCAGGGCGAAGCCCGCATAGTTCACCGGCAACATCTGGAACGCGTAAAGTGCAGTCAGCAAGCAAATAGCGCCGATTACGCCGGGCACGATGGCGCCGGGGTTGTAGCCTTCGAGGATGAGTCCATAAACGCCGATCAGCAGCAGCAAGTAGGCGATCGTCGGACTGGTGATCACGGCCAGAAGTTCGCTTTTCCAGTCTGGCTCAAGCTGCTCCACCAGCAGCGACGAAGTGTCCAGTACCCGCTCCCGGCCCTGCACCTCGACGGTCCTGCCGTTCACTTGCTCCAGCAGATCGCCTACGTCTTTCGCGATTAGGTCGATCACGCCGATCTCCAGCGCCTCGTCCGAAGTAATGCTGGCCGCTTCGCGCACCGCCAACTCGGCCCAGTCCGCGTTGCGCCCGTGCTTATTGGCCAGTCCGCGCACGTAGGCCACGGCATCATTAATGGCCTTGCGGCTCATTGTATCCCCGGGATCAGGCGCCGGCCCGGAGTCCTCTTCGTCCGCACCGGAATCTCCCTTCTGGCCCGGTGCTTTACCGCCGATAATATTTACCGGCGTGGCCGCCCCGACATTGGTCGCGGGGCTCATGGCTGCGATGTGGCTGGCATAGAGAATGTACGTACCCGCGCTGGCTGCGCGAGCACCCTCAGGCGCGACGAAGGTCGCCACCGGCACCGGCGAGTTCAGGATCGCCTTGACGATACCCCGGGTGGACGCGTCCAGGCCGCCGGGCGTATCCAGGCGGATGATCACCAACTCGGCGTTGAGTGACGCGGCTTCATTCAGCGAGGAGACCAGGAATTCCATCGTAGCCGGCCCGATCGGGCCCTGCACATCCAACAGGATGGCGCGGCGGTCAGGGGACTCAACAGTGGTATCGGGTTGGGGGAGTGGCTGTTGTTCTTCTTGCGCTGTCGTGATCGCAGGCACGAAGGCTGCCATCAGGAAATAAATCCAGACCTTCTTCATCAAGATCGAACCGCGGGACAACATTCTAAACACCGACTGCCCCATTTTTAGCCAGGGGCGTTGCGAAAGAACCAGTACTACCTCTAATTCAAGCAGATCGAGCGTGAAAAAGCTATCAGCGTGTGAATTACGGGGCTAATAAAGATGCCTTTAATGACATGAATCAATGACCGGTACCCGATAAATCTGACTCATGAAATTTGTAGGCAACGCGTACCGTGTGGAAGCCATATTGATTAATGTCAATTACGTATCAACTCAAGAGGTGTAACGTCAATTGCACAGCTTATAAAGGAGGTTTGCGGTATGGGTGGGAAATACAGGATTGCGTGGTTGCCCGGTGATGGTGTTGGCATTGAAGTGATGGAGGCGGCGCGGATAGTACTCGACCGTGTGGGCTTCGACGCGGATTACGTGCACGGTGACATTGGTTGGGAATTCTGGTGCAGTGAGGGCGATGCCTTCCCGGCCCGGACGATCGATCTCCTCAACAGTGTGGATGCCGCCATGTTCGGCGCCATCACCTCAAAGCCGGTAAAGGAGACGGAGAAGGAACTGGTCCCCGCGCTCCAGGGGAAAGGCCTGGCGTACCGCTCGCCCATTGTGCGTATGCGGCAGCTTTTCGACCTCTACGTGTGCCTGCGGCCCTGCAAGGCCTACCCACAGAATCCGCTCAACTACCGCGAGGGTATCGATCTCGTTATCTTCCGCGAAAACACCGAGGATCTCTACTCTGGCGTCGAGTTCAACCCCGTCCCGGACAAGCTGAGGGACGTGCTGTCAGAATTAGCGCCGGCATTCAAAGCGTTCAATGACCTTCCCGGGGATCAGTATGCAATTTCCTGCAAAATCAACACGAAGAAGGGCTCCGAGCGGATCGTCCGAGCGGCCTTCGAGTTCGCCCGGAAGTTCAAGCGCAAGAAGGTCACAGTGGTGCACAAGGCCAATGTGGTGCGTGCTACCGACGGACTGTTCCTCGAGGCGGCGAACGAGGTTGCGAAGGATTTCCCGGACATCGCCATGGACAGTGCCAACATCGACGCCATGACGATGTGGCTGATCAAGGACCCGTTCAATTACGACGTGTTGGTGGCGCCCAACCTTTACGGCGACATCGTCTCCGACCTGTGCGCCCAGATGGTTGGAGGGCTCGGTTTCGGCTGCTCCGGGAACATCGGCGAGAAGCTCGCGGTGTTCGAGCCGACGCACGGTTCGGCCCCCAAGTACGCGGGGCAGTATAAAGTTAACCCGATTGCCACGATCCTGACTGCCAAGATGATGCTCGACTGGCTGGGCGAGGCGGACGGGGCGCAACGTATCGAAAATGCTGTCGCCGAGGTCGTACGCGAGGGCAAGGTGCGCACTTACGATATGGGCGGTTCGGACACGACACTCGAGATGGCCGAAGCCATCGCCGGCAAGCTTTAGCCAGGCAGGAGGATGCCATGACACGCATTATTATTCACGAAGTCGGCCCTCGCGACGGCTTGCAGATGGAGAGTCAAGTCGTACCCATCGAAACCAAGGAAAACTGGATTCGTCGTTCGATGGAATCTGGCGTGGATATTGTACAGGTGGGCTCGTTCGTCCACCCGAAAAGGGTCCCGCAGATGGCCGACACCGACGAATTGTTCAGGCGGCTCATGAAAGACAAGAATTCTCCCGTGATCCTCTCGGGACTCGTGCTCAATGAGAGGGGACTGGAGCGCGGACTGGAGTGCGGTGTCGAGATGTTCTGCCTGGGCGCCTCTGCCAGCGAGACCCACAGCATGAAGAACACGGGCATGGCGAGCGAGGAGGCAACGCGCCGTATCATCGGTTCGGCGCTGCAAGCGGTGGCAGCAGGGAAGAAGGTACAGGTCTCGGTGCAGTCGGCCTTCGGTTGCGGCTTCGAGGGCCCGATCCCCGAGGAGCGTGTACTCGCCATGGTAGGCGCATACCTGGAGGCCGGCCTGCACAACATCAGCCTGGCCGATACGGCCGGTCACGCGCACCCGGTTCAGGTCGAGCGGCTGTTTGCTGCGCTGTTCCAACTCGACGCCAGCGTCGAAATCACCTGCCACTTTCACAATACCTACGGTCTGGGCATGGCCAATATCCTGGCCGCCCTGCGCTCGGGCGTGACCTCGTTCGAAACCGGATTCGCGGGACTGGGCGGTTGTCCATTCACCAAGGTGGCCGCGGGAAACGTGGCCACCGAGGATTTCGTGCATGCCCTGCAGTTACAAGGGCTGCGTCAGGACGTGGACCTGGAACGGCTGATCAGCCTGGCCGGCGACGTCGCGGAATTTTTTGGGCGTGAGATGCCTGGTTGTGTCTACAAGGCAGGATCGATCCTGAACAGGGAGGCAGCATGAGCGAAGCGATCATGAAGGGCGTCCGGGTCCTCGACCTCACGAACGTGCTGGCGGGGCCTTTCGCCACGCTGCACCTCGCGTTGCTGGGAGCCGATGTCATCAAGATAGAGAGACCCGGGAGCGGCGACCTGGCGCGCAAGCTCGGCAACATGCCCGAGTTGAACGAGCAACTGATGGGGACCAGTTTCCTGGCGCAGAACTCAAACAAGAAGTCGGTGACTCTCAACACCAAGTCGGCCGAGGGCAAGGAGATATTTAAGAAGCTGGTGAAGACTGCGGACGTGCTGGTCGAGAACTTCCGGCCCGGCGTCATGAAACGCCTGGGCCTTGACTACGACGTCCTCAAAGAGATCAACCCACGCTTGATCTACTGCGCCATCTCGGGCTTCGGACAGACCGGACCCGATGCACTCAAGCCTGCCTACGACCAGATCATCCAGGGATTGAGCGGCGAGATGGCGGTCAACGGTGATGAACGGCTGAATCCGCTGCGAACGGGATTCCCTGTGTGCGACACGGTGGGCGGCCTGAACGGCGCCTTCGCGATCATGGCGGCTCTCTATCACCGCGAGCGAACGGGTGAGGGCCAGTTGATCGACATCGCAATGCTCGACTCCATCATGCCGCTCATGGGCTGGGTGGCGGCGAACCTGCTCATCGGGAAGCGTCAGCCGGTGCCCATGGGGAACGACAACTTCACGGCGGCGCCATCCGGGGTATTCCGTACCAGGGACGGCCATATCAACATCGCTGCCAACAAGCAAGAGCAGTGGGAATCAGTTTGTGATGCGCTCGGTGTGCCGGGGCTCAAGACCGATCCACGTTTCCAGGAGCGAGACACCCGCAAGCAAAACCGCAAAGAACTGACACCGCTCCTGGAGCTGAAACTGGCGGAACGCGACACCAGGGATTGGGTGGATCTGCTCAATGCGAATAACGTGCCCTGTGGCGAAATTCTGAGCCTCGAGGACGCGCTGAAGCAACCACAGATCAAGCATCGGCAAGCCCTTAAAGACGTTACGGTCGAGGGGATCGGCACAATCCCGTTGTTCACGCTGACCGCGAAGTTCGAACAGACACCGGGAGACATCACCTCCCCGCCACCAAGGCTTTCGGCGCACACCGAGGAAGTGTTGGCGGGCATTGGCATCACGAAGGAAGAAGTAGCTGCTCTTAAGACAAAGCGTGTCGTTTGACGGCCGCTGGATGGAGGAATATGACATGGGCATGACATACGTACAGAAATTGCTCGCCCGGGCGTGCGGAAAGGACGAGGTGGCAGTGGGGGACATCCTCGAACTGCCTGTGCACCTGGCGATGTCGCACGAAAACGCCGCACTCGTCATCAACCAGTTCAACGAGATCTTCCGGGACACAGGGCAGGAGTCCCGGGTGTGGGATCCGGACCGGATCGCGATTATCTTCGATCACCGGGTGCCTGCCGAGTCGGCCAAAACGGCGACCAACCACAAAAAAACCCGCGAGTTCGTTGCCAAACAAGGGATCAGCAAGTTCCACGACATCCGCGGTGACGTGGGTGGTATTTGCCACCAGATCCTTCCCGAGAATGGCTACGTGCGGCCCGGCCAGATTCTGTTGGGCACCGATAGTCACACGACCACGCATGGCGCACTGGGCGCTTTCGCGTTCGGCATCGGGGCCACGGAGATGGCTGCGGTGTGGGCGCTGGGGAGCATCCTCAACGTTGAAGTACCCGGTACCATCAAGGTAGTGGTGAACGGAGAGTTCCCACGCAGTGTCTACGCCAAGGACCTGATCCTGCACCTGGTTGGTTTGCTCACCGCCGAAGGCGCCAACTTCAAAGTGATCGAGTTCCACGGCGACACGATCCGCGATCTGCCCACCTCGGGCCGCCTGGTGCTGTGCAATATGACGGTAGAGGCTGGCGCGACCGCCGGTGTGGTGCCGCCGGATGACGAGACCCGGCGGTACTTACGGGATGAGGCCGGCGTTCAGGACGAACTGGACCTGTTCTCACCGGATGCGGATGCAGTGTACGACCGGGTGGTAGAGATCGATGTCACGCAGCTTGAGCCACAAATCGCCTGCCCCCACACGGTAGACAACGTCAAACCCATCGGCGAAGTGAAGGGGAAGAAGGTCCACCAGATCGTGGTGGGCTCCTGCACCAATGGCCGCCTCGATGACCTCGAGGTTGCCGCGGGGATACTAAAAGGCAAGCAGGTGGCGGCGGACACGCGCATGATCGTGTTTCCTGCCTCGTGGCGCATTTACTCGGACGCGCTGCGCCTGGGTTATCTGAATGATCTTATCGCAGCCGGCGCGGTGGTTTGCAATCCCGGTTGCGGACCCTGCCTGGGCATTCATCAGGGAGCGCTTGGTGACAATGAGACCGCACTTGCCACCACCAATCGCAACTTCAAGGGCCGGATGGGCAATCCGGGCGCTGAGGTGTTCCTGAGTTCTACCGCTGTGGCAGCGGCGAGTGCGCTGACCGGAGTAATCACCGACCCGAGAGAGGAGGGCTGATATGTCTAAAGGCAAGGTTGTACAGAAATTGGGCAACGATATTTCAACCGACATCATCTATCCGGGCCGCTTCATGGCGACGGTGCTGCCGACGGAGACACCACAATACGCCTTCGCAGACAACGCCGTGTTCAACCAGGCGCTCAATGCGAAGCAGATCCCCGCAGGGAGCTTCATTGTAGCGGGAGATAACTTCGGCTGCGGCTCTTCACGCGAGCAGGCCGCCTCGTGCATCAAGGGCTACGGCCTTACCGTGGTGGCCCGAAACTTTGCGAGAATCTTCCTGCAGAATTCGATCAACGTCGGGCTTCAGATGGTCATCTGCCCCGGTATCGAGGCCGAGGAGGATCACGAGTTGGAGATCAGGGACGACAAGGTCTGGAATCTGACCACCGGCGAGTCCTTCGCGATCGAGTCACTGCCGCAAGCCCGCCAGGCCATTATCGATGCGGGTGGACTGATCCCCTACACGCGGCGACTGTTGCTGGAGCGCGCGGGTTAAGGTCAAGACAATATAGTGTGCGTTAAAAAGGAATATTTGGGGCCTTGCCGGGCATCCAGTGGCAAGGCCCCAAAATTTTCTACAGATTGTTTAGAATGTCTTCCTTTTTAGCATTGTATTCGTCTTGCGTGATGTAGCCACCCGCGAGAAGTTCATCCAGTTTTCTGATTTTCTCTTGAGGTGTTGACGCTTTTGCAGCAGAAGCTTGGGCCTGGGCAGCATTGGCCTGTTGTTGCGCATAGTAGGCCTGTTGCTGTTCGGCCTCAGTCTGGTCGCGCATGTTTTGTCCTACCTTGGCAACAGCAATGCCGCCGATAAAGGCGCCGGCATGACCGGCCTGAGCCGGGACACTGGCGGTGATTGCGATGACGCTGACAATAAATGTACACAGCATCATGCTCATAGCATTTTTTCTATAACTTGACATGTTCATATCCCTCTAAAGTTCCTTACAGACGCCAAACATTGCAAAGCTCATTTCTTCGCCGATAACGCCTATGCTCATCCTCCCACTATCCTGATGTATGGTCATGCTCCAGCCGTGACCGTTCTCAACGCCCTGAAGCACCAGTTGAGTCTCGCTCATTTCAGAATTTTTGATCGGTGAGTCCGCTTCGGTGGATCCGCCATCGTAAGTCACATGGATAATTTTCTTTTCAAAATCTATGGTCATAAATTCAGGTAGATCAAATGTCCTGGCCTGTCCTCTCTTACAGTTCGACCCGCTCACGCAGGCAACCACATCGATAGTTGCACAAATGAGATTTGAAGAGCCGTCAAATTTATCTTTGGCATTGGCAGCACCTGATGCAAACAGCATGATGCAAACCAGTGCCGCAGTGCTTAATCCACTAATTTTGTATTTCATAATCGATAGTTTCCTTCTTTTGTCTGGCTATTTTGCATTACCAAAATGTGATAATTCAATTAAAGCCCAATCACGACTTTGATCCCGGTAATTGGCGCGTCTAGCGCAGCGATATAAGGACCGTTGAGCCTGCTTACAGAATATCATATATATAAGCCGTCAGGACGGTGAAACCTTCAATTCTATTGGTGCCCGGTCGTGAGCAAGCTCACTCTTACATTTTGTAAGTTACTGACGTGACTTTCGGGCCTCGCTGGGTGACTGGCCCTCCCACCTGCGGTACGCGCGGGAAAAGGAACTGACCTCTGAAAATCCGAGCAGAAAGGAAATTTCTGTCAGGGTCAGGGTGGAGTCATTGATGTATTGTTCGGCCAGTTCGCGCCGGATTTCCATCAGCAGGGTTTTGAAACTGGTGCCTTCATTGTTCAATTTACGGTTGAGATTCCGGATCGAAGTATTCATGGTTTGCGCAATGGAGGATTCGGTGGCGGCGCCGTCACCGAGGCCATCGAGAATGGCTGCCTTGACCCGGTTGACAATGTCCTTGCGCGATAAATGAGCGAGATATTTGACGACGATATGGTCATGCAGTTGCGCCAGTTGTTTGCTGGCTCCGGTGAGTCGTTTATCGGCCTGCTTCAGATCAATATGAAGGCTGTTATCTTCCGCTCCGAAATCGACCGGACAACGGAACAGTGAATAAAAATAGGATTGATCCGGTGGTGCCGGGTGCGCCACTGTCACCCGCAAGGGATTCCATTGATCGCCATAATTGAAACGGCACATCCTGGTCATAATGGCCAGATGGCCAATGTCCCTGTGATATGAATTGACCGAGGGTGCGTCCAAATTAAACGAAACCACCAGTGCATCTTCACTATCGTGCATAGTGACCTGCATATTTTCATGGAGCACCTTGATATAACGCTGTACTCGTTGAAATGCGGAGCGCAGGCTGGTGCTCGCCAGCCAGGCAAACCCAAGCGGGCCGAGGTGGCTGGGCAGCAAATAGTCGGCTTCCCTGAGGCTGAAAAACGGGTCGCCGGATTGCTCGACGGCTTCGCCCATTACGCGGTCGAGTTTAAGGTATGAAATCCTGGAACCCGGGTCAAAGACAGCGGTTGATTCAATGCCGTGTTTCCTGAACAAGGGCGCCGGCTCGATGCCGCTGGCCTGGGCGAATTCTGCTTGGAGCTACACAGTCACAAAACTCAGAAACGAAAGGTACTCGATGAAATTGAATACCGCTTGAACAAGCATGGGCATTATAGCAGGCCAAGGGACATCGAGGTCGATATCGATCGCTATGAAGAACTGAAAACGACGTTAACAGAACATGCTAAGCGGATCAATGAGAACTGGAAGAATACCGGGCTGACGCTGCATGAGATTTTTAT
>JAIVWI010000085.1:0-12320 GCA_048636595.1 Oceanospirillum sp.
GACCACCGGGCGGTGGCCCCTTTTTAATTACAGAGGAGTGCTGATGGTTACTGTAAAAAACCGGTCAGTTGCCTGGAGCTGGTTTACTGATCAGCGTCACATCCCCCGGAGCGGTATCTACGTCATGGTGACACAGGACGGCTGTACGGGTTGATCCGGTTTTTTTGAAGTCGGTTTCAATGGAATGGACATTCAGGTTCAGGTTCCCGTCAAATGGATTTGGGGACTGAGAATCTGTAATACCAAACAGTGTAATCTCTAGCTGATCAGATTTTCCGAAGGTGATAGCTTGAATCAGTGGATCTTTGCTGACCAGCCTGATTTCCACGCTACAACTGCCATCATCGCAAGTATCGGTCCAGCCATAAATATATGACTCTATTGAAAAATACTGTTGGACGCCTATGTTCAGCGCATTGCACATCCAGCTGAGGTTCTTGCGGCTGGATACTGCACCTCCAAGATCACGATAACTTATCGCAACTTTGGGCGATGACTCGCACTTATAATTGCCCCTGTTGCTAAATAAATTTGCCTCGGGATTACAGCCACGAATACGCGATTCGCTGAATTCGCCATGCAATTCAACAACAGTATTACGACCCGGAGGCAATGGAGTTCCGTCGGGCGAGCAGTAACTTGGTGGGTTTTTTTGACCATCCTTGCAAGGACGGGCGGCGAAAGTTTGCGGCGCCATCAACAACGCCATTAACACGGCCACTAAAATAGCTAAAATATAAAAACCTGGGTCTTTTAAAACCAGTCTGTAGGAGTTCCCGTTCATTACACCATCCTCCACTAATGTCAGTTTCGGTTGATGTAATAATTTCCCTTATACCGTCCTGGGCTTCTGGTACCTTCCTTGGTTTTCCGGGAAGCCACATCAACTGTAGCTGACCAAAAAACACAATACAAGACACCCACGCCTTGTCGCGTCGGTGTTACCATCTTTGCCCAATAGAACCCCTGATTTAAATAATAGCAGAAGATTTGCTTGCTGTATATATGATTAGTGCATTAGATGTAATCAATTTATGGGATGGTTATCAACGGGGGAATTAAAATGATGCGGCGCAATTGCCTGCGGATCGGATTTACATTGACGCTTTTATTCTTACCTGCTCAGCAGGTATTTGGCGGGGATGCACAGCCCGGTTCGGATGACTTTGAGGAAGTTGTAGTTTTTGCGACTCGAATTCCCACCGACCTTACGGACCTTCCATTCGCCGCCGGGCGCGTGGGCAGGGAAGAGATTCAACTTGCGCGCCAGCAATTGGGGCTGGATGAAGCCCTCGCCACGATTCCCGGCATTTTCTTCCAGAACCGATACAATTTTGCCCAGGACTTGCGCATCGCGATACGCGGCTTCGGGGCGCGGGCCAATTTTGGGATTCGGGGCATCCGCATCATTGCCGATGATATTCCGCTGACCCTGCCGGACGGCCAGGGCAGTGTGGATGCTATTGACCTGGGTTCAGCCGGGCAGATCGAGGTGATTCGCGGGCCTTTCTCAGCGGTTTATGGTGCAGCATCCGGGGGCGTGATCAATATTCGCACGGAAGACGGGCCTGAAACCCCGTTCGTTTCCGGGCGGCTGAACCTGGGCTCCTATGGCTACCGGCAGATCCAGGCCAAGGCCGGTGGTGAGAACGGTCCCTGGAACTGGCTGGCCAATGTGTCTTCGACCCGGCTTGATGGCTACCGGGATCACTCGGAATATCGCAGTGATCTGCTGAACAGCAAGTTTCGTTACCAAATTAACGATGGATCCCGGCTCACCCTGCTCATCAATGCGGTGGACCAGCCGGAGGCACAGGATCCGGGTGGCCTGAACGCACGTGAAGTCGCCGGGGACCGCCGGCAGGCCGCTCCACGCAACCTGTTGTATAACGCCGGTGAGACACTGGATCAACAGACCCTGGGCCTGACCTGGCACAAAGACGTTAATGAAAATCAGGCGTTGATGCTCAGGACTTACTATGTTTCGCGTGATTTCAACAATCGTTTGCCTTTTGCTGTGAACAGCAACGGGCAGGGTGGCAGCGTGGATCTGGACCGGAAATTTGCAGGGCTGGGCGGCAACTACCGCTGGACCACTGATTTGGGTGGCGAACCGGGTGGAAGGACCAACCAGTTTGTGCTGGGTTTTGATTACGACGCACAGCGGGATCTCCGCCAGCGTTTTGCCAACAATCAGGGGACACTGGGTGACTTGACCACCAACCAGGACGAGGATGTAAGCACTTCAGCGATCTATGCCGAGGATGTCTGGTATATCACCAGAAACCTCGCCTTGACCCTCGGTGCACGTTACGACGATGTGGATTACGAGGTGACGGACCGCACCGGTGGCGGTGGTTCCGGCCGGGCGGATTTTACGCAATTCAGTCCGATGGCGGGTCTGCTCTGGAGCATCAGACCGGGCATGAAGCTTTACGGCAATATTTCCCGCGCATTCGATCCGCCCACAAGCACTGAACTGGCTAATCCGGAGGGCCCCACCGGTTTCAACCAGGACCTGGACCCGCAAACGGCTACCAACTACGAACTGGGCATTAAGGGCCTGTTGGTGGCCAGTGCCCGTTATGAGCTGGCCCTGTTCCATATCGATGTCAAGGACGCCATCGTGCCATTTGAGCTGGCCGGTTCAGGACAGTCCTTTTTTGAGAATGCCGGCCGATCGACCCATCGCGGTCTGGAGGCTGCACTTTCGATGGAGTTGTTGCCGGGATTGACGGGTTCGGCCACCTATACCTGGTCGGATTTTACTTTCGACGAGTTCCGGGGTGTGGATGGTGAAGTCTTTAGTGGTAACCGAATTCCCGGCATTCCGGAGCATCTGATCAACATTGATCTTGCCTGGTCACATTCTTCCGGGTTTTACGCGGGCTGGGACTTGTTGTATGCCGGCAGTTTCTATGCAGACAATGCCAACGAAGTTGAGGCCGGTGATTACCTGGTCTCGAACCTGCGCGCCGGCTATCGCCGGGCGGGTGAGCACTGGGAAATTTCACCCTTTGTCGGTGTTAACAACCTGTTTGACGAGAAATATATTGGGAATGTGCGCTTGAATGCTTCGTTTGGGCGTTATTACGAACCCGCGCCGGAGCGGAATGTGTATGTGGGTGTTTTGCTTCGCTATAATTTGTAAGAGGTCCCTTGGGGCCGACAACAGATTTATTCTAAAAATCATGCGCAAGCAAGCTTCAGCTGGTCGGCCGCGAGCGACCTCTTACATGAACTCTTCGATGAAAAGGGCTTTTTCGAGGTGTTGTTCGATTGTGTTGACACCGGGCCCGTCGCGTTCAATGACCAGGTAATCACTGGTCTCATCCAATGAAAGCAGGTAGTGGTGCCACACAGCTTTATTCAGGTTTACGCCCTGTTCACCGTTGGTGAAAAAGCCCTGGATGGACTTGAAGGGCAGTGTTTCGGCCGCCGGCGCGACAATAACCAGGAAAGGTTGACTGTGCAGCGGGATGAACGCCTGGCTGCCCAGTGGGTGGTATTCCATGACTTCGACCCTGAACGGCAGGCTGACCGGGCGGCTGCGGTAGATATGAACCGTGGCTGTGCTTTTTTCATCTCCCACGTCGACCCGGGCCAGTCCGGCGTATTTCCGGGTTTGGCCGTAGTTGATTTCTTCGGGGAAGTGCCCCTCTTTCTGGATCACGTCTCCAAAGGGTGCGAAAGCTTCCTGCGTCAATGGCTTGAGGTTCAGGCGGTATGTTTTCATGTTTAATCGCCGGGGTTAATTGTCGGGGTTAGTCGTTGGCCGGGTTGCCGAACAGCCTCAGGCGGCTGATGCCACCATCGGGATAGATGTCGAATCGCACATGGCTGATTGCAGATGCGCCAGGTAATTCTTCCTCGAATACGTGCACCCGGTCTGGCCCCAGTTTCTGTGGCGGTAGAATTTCACTCCAGAGTGGAGAATCGATGGAAATTTCACCGTCCGGCACATCCTTGAACATGGCGCCATGGACAGAGCAGCGCGCCGGGTAGTTGCCTTTGAAGAAGGCCGTATCCACTACCACGCGCCGGATGCGGCCCGGATGCCCGAGTTTCAGGATCACCCAGTCATTGCCGGGGCTGCGCCGGCGCCGGGTTTCCCATCCATCACCCATGTTGAGGCCGTGGCCCGGGGCGATCAGGTTGGACATGTGGCCGAAGTGCATGTCGTTGCAGGCAAGCGCCCTTCCACCGCGCGACATTGCTGCCAGGTCCACCCACTCGCCGGGTGGAACCAGGCTCCAGTCGTAGTGCGCGACTCCGTAAACCCGCAAGCGGGCAACACCACCATCCGGGTAGATGTTAAGCCGTACGTGTGTCCAGACACGGCGGTCCCCCACCGTCATGTAGTGGTGGGTATCACCTTGCAGGGAACAAATGGGTAGCAATTCAAACCACTCGGTTTTCTCGTCGGGGTCGCCGTCGCAGTGGCAGGCCTCCAGCGAGGCTTCCGGTGGATAGTTGCCGGTGAAGAAACTGGTGTCGATATCCACGCCATGGATGATGCCCGGGCACAGCCGGATGACACAAAAATCGTGGCCCTCTTCCCGCTTGCGCCGGCTTTCCCAGCCATCCATCCACTTGCCGTGATCATCGTATTTGTCTGGGATGAAAACAGGTGTTTCGGGCTTGATCAGCCGTTCCATGGGGGCAAAAAAATCATCTGAGGCCGAGATGACCTCAGCACCCAGGCGTGGCTGGGCCAGGTCAATATAGCGGTCGGTGAAATCGGGACTGCTTGACATGGTTTACCCTTTTTCTGCAAAAATGCTGTCGATCCGGAATCGTCCGATCCGAATCACTTGTTCCACAGCGGTCTGAAATTCCATGTCCCTGGTATTCTCCAACCGGGCCCGGAATGACTCCAGGATGTCGTGACGGTCGTAACCTTTCACGGCCATGATAAACGGAAAACCAAATTTATCCCGGTAGGAATCATTCAGATTCTCGAATTCGGTAAATTCTTCGGGGCTGCAGTGGTCCAGGCCCGCGCCACGCTGTTCACGTTGGGATGAATCGGTCAGTTGCTCATCGGCGGCAACTCCTGTGGCCAGTTCCGGATGTGCGCGCAGGAGGGCCAGTTTCTCCTCCTGGCCCGATCGGCGGATTACTTCCCGGAATGGCTGGTGCAATCCGGCCGCTGTGTCGTGGCGCCCGGTCAGGCCGGCATCCCAAACTGCCCTGGCAATCCAGGGTGAATGTTCGAAGACACTGCCGAACAGGGCCATAAACTCAGTTTTGTCCAATTGGCCCGGTTGCATGCGGATTCAGGATTCTTCGCCTGGGGGGTGGTTTTGGAGCCAGTGTTTCGCGATATCAACGCGACGGCACCACCAGATATCATCGAAGGTCCTGGCATAACGGATGAAGCGTTCCAATGCAGCAAAGCGGCCAGGCCGGCCCGCCAGGCGGCAATGCAGCCCCACCGACATCATGCGTGGGGTCCGCTCACTTTCTGTGTAGAGCACATCGAAACTATCCTTCAGGTACTGGTAAAACTGCTCGCCGCTGTTGAAACCCTGGGGGGTGACAAAGCGCATGTCGTTCACATCCAGCGTGTAGGGGATGACCAGGTGGGGGCGGCCATAACGCATGTCCCACCAGGGCAGGTCGTCATTGTAGTCATCTGCGTCGTACAGGAAACCACCATCTTCGATGACCAGCCTGCGTGTATTGGGGCTGGTGCGCCCCGTATACCAGCCGACCGGCCGTTCACCGGTGACATCCTCGATGGCCCTGATGGCTTTATCCATATGAGCCCGTTCCGTGGACTCGTCGACATACTGGTAGTCAATCCAGCGATAGCCGTGGCTGCAGATTTCGTGGCCGGCTTCATGCAGTGCCAGGATGGGTTCCGGATTGCGCTCAACCGCCATACCGATGGCGAAAACCGTCAAGGGAACCTGGTGCTGCCGCATCAGGCGTTCCAGCCGCCAGACACCGACACGGCTGCCATATTCGTAGATGGACTCCATGCTCATATGGCGCACGCCTTCACGGGCGTCAGCGCCCACGATTTCCGACAGGAACGCCTCCGATGCGGCATCGCCATGCAAAATGCAGTTTTCCCCGCCTTCTTCATAATTGAGGACGACCTGCAGGGCCAGGCGTGCACCGCCGGGCCACCTGGGATCGGGAGGATTGGCGCCGTAACCGGCCAGGTCACGGGGGTAATTTTTGCTCATCGACTTGCTATACTCTGGGGCAGAAACAGATACTTTACGTCACTAACCCGCACATTGCATGAAGGATTCGGGATTCAGAGTGGAGCTGGCAAAGCAGCTTGGACGATCGCGTGTAGAGTCATAGCTTCAGCTATGGCTCAAGGGGGATCGTTCAAGATGCAAAGCCAGATACGCTCTGAACCCGAATAGGACAAAATGCATTATTATTTGTGAGTTCTTTTACCCACAAGTTATTGAGTATGATTAAATCTAAAATTTACTGGTCCGCCTTCGTGCAATTTGCGGGCTTACGGTCTGCAGAGTAGCAGACCCGCCATTCAGCCTCGGGTGATCAATGGGATTTCTTACCACGCATGTACTGGATACCGCCCACGGGCGTCCCGCCGCTGGTGTACGGATCGACTTGTACCGTATCGACGATGGCCGCCACCATCTCCGCAGCGCGACGACCAACAATGATGGGCGCTGCGATCAGCCCTTGCTGCCGGAAAATGAGTTCCGGGCCGGTGAATACGAGTTGATCTTTCATGCGGGGGACTATTTCGCGGCCATCGGGGAAACATTGCCGGAACCAAAATTCCTGGACCAGGTTGTGATCCGTTTCGGCATCGCCGATGAAAGCCAGCATTACCATGTTCCCCTGCTCGTCTCGCCGTTCGGCTACAGCACCTATCGAGGAAGCTGATGTCTGACGGTATCCGGTTTTTGCTGGGTGAGAGGGCGGTCGAGGTCAAGGACTTTGACCCTCAGACCACCGTGCTCGACTGGTTGCGCATCCAGGCGCACAGGACCGGCACCAAGGAAGGATGTGCAGAAGGCGACTGCGGCGCCTGTACCGTGGTGGTTGGGGAACTGCAGGGTGATTCCATTCGCTACCGGGCTTTCAATGCCTGTATTTTGTTGCTCGCCACGCTGGACGGCAAGCAGTTGATCACCGTCGAGGATCTGGCATCGGATGGCTTGCATCCGGTTCAACAGGCCCTGGTTGACCATCATGGCTCACAGTGTGGTTTCTGCACGCCGGGTTTCGTGATGAGCCTGTTCGCAATGGTTCATGAAGACGGGAGGGCTGAAGGGTGGAAACCGGGCGGAGCCGGGCGGGCAGCCATTGACGAGGGCCTGGCTGGCAACCTGTGCCGCTGCACGGGTTATGCACCCATTGTCCAGGCCGCAGAGCAAGTCCTGGCAGAGCCCGTAGATGACCGGTTCAGCGCGAACCGCGAGCAGACCGTGAGCGCGCTCAGGGCGATTGGAAGAAAACACGGCCTGCAATTGGAATACGAGGGCCGCCGGTTTTACTCGCCGCGATCGATTGATGAATTGTGCCAATTACTTGTCCGGCACCCGGATGCGGTCCTGCTTGCCGGCGGTACGGATGTTGGGCTCTGGATCACCAAGCAACTGCGGATCATGAACACCTTGATTTATATCGCCAATGTGCCCGAACTGCATCGGCTCGAAATTAATAAGGAGCAAGCCTGCCTGGAGATTGGAGCGGCGGTCAGCTATACCGACGCGATGGAGACACTGTGTGCACTCTATCCGGATTTCAGGCCGCTGCTGTCCCGCCTCGGCGCGGTGCAGGTGCGCAATGCCGGTACCATCGGTGGAAACATCGCCAATGGATCGCCCATCGGCGATATGCCTCCACCCCTGATCGCACTCAGGGCGCGCCTTGTTCTGCGCAGCGCCACCGGTCGAAGGGAACTGGATCTGGAAGACTTTTTCATCGGGTACGGCAAGCAGGATCTCCGGTCCGGTGAATGTGTGGAACAAGTGTTGCTGCCAGTGCCCGACCCGGGGGATCACACGGACCTGCACTTCCGGGTTTACAAGTTGGCCAAGCGGTTTGACCAGGATATTTCCTCTGTCTGCGCCGCTTTTGCACTGCAGCTGAAAGGTGAAATTGTGCAGTCGATCCGTATTTGTTATGGCGGGATGGCTGGCGTACCGGCCAGGGCTCGTAAAACAGAGAGCGTACTTCTGGGAGCAAACTGGTCGCAGGAAATCATCGACCACGCGATGGCAGCAATGGCAAAGGACTTCCAGCCGCTGACCGACTGGAGGGCCAGTAGCGAATACCGAATGCTGGCATCGCAGAACTTGCTGCAACGCTTTTACCTGGAAACCACGACAGCTGAGCCCGTCCAGGTGGGCTCTGTGCAAATGGCCCCGGAAGTGGCCCCCAAACAAACAGCCCCGGAGCAAGTGGCCGGCGAGGCGGACGGATCGTGAGTTCCAGCGACGTGACCAATGATTATTTGAATACGGGCGGCGTCGTGCATAAACCCATCGCCCATGACAGCGCAGCACGACACGCGACAGGTGAGGCCGTGTATGTCGATGACATTAGGGAGCCGGCCGGCCTGCTGCATGTATGTTTCGGCACGAGTTCCTGTGCCCACGGAATAATTCAGCAGATGGACCTTTCCCGCGTCGAGGCCCTTTCAGGCGTGGTCTCAGTGATCACGGCGCAGGATTTGCCCGGGCGGAACGATATCAGCCCGATGCACACCCTGGACGAAGAGGTTCTGTGCAGCGGTGAAATTCACTTCCATGGGCAGGCTATATTTGCCGTGGCGGCGGATAGCCGCGACATAGCCCGTCGAGCAGTGCATTTGGCGGACATCGAGGTCGAAGAGTTGCCGGCTATCCTGGATTTCGACGAGGCCATGGCGCAAAAAGCCTGGGTCGCAGAACCGCATGAAATGAATCGTGGCGATCCGACTTATGCGATTGAACAATCTGCGCATCGGCTCCAGGGCGAATTGTGCCTGGGCGGTCAGGACCACTTCTATCTCGAAGGCCAGGCATCCATGGCCGTGCCGCAGGAAGATGGCGACATGCTGATTTATTCCTCCACCCAGCATCCGACCGAACTCCAGCACCTGGTTGCGCAGGCACTGGGCCGGCCCGACAATGCTGTGACCGTGGAGGTGCGCCGAATGGGTGGCGCTTTCGGCGGCAAAGAGACCCAGGCGGCGCAGTGGGCGGTAATCGCAGCCTTGCTCGCGGACCGGACCGGCCGCCCGGCCAAGTTAAGGCTGGATCGCGACGACGACATGATCAGCACCGGAAAGCGCCACCCTTTCCGCATCCGTTATGACGTGGGTTTCGATGAGCAGGGCCTTATCCAGGGCATTGATCTGGAACTCGCGGCGCTGTGCGGCATGTCCGCAGATCTGTCCGCTCCGATCAACGACCGGGCGATGTTTCACTGCGACAACGGCTATTACCTGCCCCATGTCCGCATTCGATCTTACCGTTGCAGGACCAACACCGTTTCCAACACGGCCTTCCGCGGCTTTGGTGGTCCGCAGGGCATGATGGGTATTGAACGGGTCATTGACGTCATTGCTGCGCAGTTGGGCAAAGATCCGCTCGAAGTCCGATTGGCCAATTTATATGGTGGGGAAGGCCGCAATATCACGCCCTATCACATGAAAGTGGAAGACAATGTGCTGCCGGAGTTGATGCAAGACCTGGCGGAATCTTCCGCGTATGCACAACGCCGCGAGCAGATCGTCGCATTCAACCAGCAGAGCACGGTCATCAGTCGTGGCATAGCGCTGACGCCGGTCAAGTTCGGTATTTCATTCACAACTTCTTTCCTGAACCAGGCCGGTGCGCTGGTCCATGTTTACAAGGATGGCAGCATTCATCTCAATCACGGTGGAACGGAAATGGGGCAGGGGCTGTTCATCAAGGTAGCCCAGGTTGTGGCCGATGCGTTTGGCGTCGATCTGGACCGGGTCAAGATCACTGCTACCCATACCGGCAAGGTGCCCAATACCTCGGCGACCGCGGCTTCATCCGGCTCCGACATGAATGGCATGGCTGCTCTGAACGCGGTCGACAAGATCAAAAAACGGCTGGTCCGATTCGCTGTTGAAAAATACGGCGTGGAGCAGGAGGAAGTACATTTCAGTGGGGGTCGGGTCCGGATGGGCGGGCAGAGCAGGACTTTCCCGGAGTTGATCATGGAAGCTTACCTGGGCCGTGTATCCCTCTCCGCCACGGGTTATTACCGCACACCCAAAATCTGGTATGACCGGGAAACTGCGCGTGGCCGGCCTTTCCTGTATTTCGCTTACGGGGCAGCGGTCACGGAAGTGGAAGTCGATACGCTGACCGGGGAAAACCGCATTCGCCGGGTTGACATCCTGCATGATGTGGGCCGCTCATTGAATCCGGCCATCGACCTGGGCCAGATCGAGGGCGGATTCGTGCAGGGCGCCGGCTGGCTGACCACGGAAGAGCTGTGGTGGGATGGATCAGGCGCGCTGAGGACACACGCACCCTCTACCTACAAAATCCCGGTCAGCAGCGACGTACCGGAGCAATTCAATGTCAGTATCTGGGAGCCTGGAAGAAACCGGGAGCCCACCATCCACCGTTCCAAAGCGGTCGGCGAACCGCCGCTGATGCTCGCCATTTCAGTACACAGCGCCATCAACCAGGCTATCGCCAGCCTGGCTCCAGGCAGGGCCTTACCCGCGCTGGACGCACCTGCGACGCCAGAGCGTATCCTGATGTGCATACAGTCTCTTAAAAGCGCAGGAATATTGTCCGCTAAAGACGCGAAATACAGTGCTCATTAATCAGCCTTTTATCAATGATAACCATTGCGGGTCAGTTGTGAATTCCAGTATTGTTGTTCAACTGTTCGTTGTGCTAACTGTTGGGGCGCCAGTTCGAAGCAAGGGGTCTCCTTCCAGGACACGGCATAAACCCGTCCATGGGGCCTCCTCTTGCAACATCGTGTTGCAAAGGGTCCTGGAAGGAGACCCCTTACTCCGAACGGGCTTGTGCCAAACTGAGACTCAGAAGCGGATATTTCTGCTCTTGATTCCATAATCTGAAAGCTGGGAAGTCAAAGGTGTTCTGGATTAACGATCTTCAAAGGGTACTTGGTGGGGAGGCCTGTGTGCTGGTGACTTTGTGCCGGCTTAGTGGCTCTGCACCGCGCGAGTCGGGCAGCCGGATGATTGTCACTCGGAACGACATCTGTGGAAGCATCGGCGGGGGTAACCTGGAGTTCAAGGCCAGCGGGAAAGCGCGTGAATTGTTGGCCGGCCAGGTTGCCGGATACCAGGAACATAAAGCTTATGGACTGGGGCCGGCCTTGAACCAGTGTTGCGGGGGGGCGGTGACGCTGCTTTTTGAGCTGTACGGACCGGGTGCTCCCGACTGGCTTGATGCCTTGCTGGCGGCTCAACAAAGCGGTGAGCCTGTTGTGTTGGCGTCTAACGTGGATGGGGCTGCTTCGTGTAAACAGGTCATCACCCCGGGAATGGCCACAGATGGTTCTATTCCGGACAAGGTAGCTGAAGCAGCGCAAGACCTGCTTCAGACGAGGCAGGAAAGTGAGACAAAAGAGTGCATCATTTCCGTTGAATCCGGGGGGCAGACATGGTGGCTGGAGCCCCCGGCCGAAGGTGTCAGGCATGTCATGTTGTTCGGAGCCGGCCACGTCGGTCAGGCAGTGGCCAGGACCCTGTCACCCCTGCCATTCCGGGTGACCTGGATTGACAGCAGGGAAGGCTTGTTTCCACCGGGTTTGCCTGATGCCTTTGAAACCGTTTACAGCGGTGATCCCGAGGCTGAGGTTGCCAGAGCGGAAGCAGGCAGCTTTTTTATCGTGATGACCCACAGCCATCAACTGGATGAAGATATTTGCCTGCAGGTTCTGCAGCGCGGCGATTTTGCCTGGCTGGGTTTGATCGGCTCCGACACCAAGCGCCGCCGTTTTGTACACCGCCTGGAGCAGCGCGGCATCCAACCAGCACAGCTTGAAAGGCTGGTCTGCCCGATCGGGCTAAGTGGCATTCGTGGAAAGCAGCCTGCTACCATTGCACTCAGCCTGGCTGCCCAGTTGATGACCCTGGGTAAAGACAGTAACTAGTGTAGTGTCCTATATTATATGGCGATTAAGCGAGACGAGAAGGTATTAGCTGCAAGGCGGGTCTCGCAGGGAATGGCTGGTCCTTTCCAAGAGGCGCAACACAGCAGATGATGCCTTATCGTCTCGCCCGAAGGGAGCCCCACAAAAGCTTCAATCCTGTGTTACAGCCTTTGTTAAGGGGGCGGCCATTAACTGCAGGCTGCGCCTTGACTTGAATC
>JAIVWI010000086.1:0-12294 GCA_048636595.1 Oceanospirillum sp.
CCAGAGCATGTTCGCCTTCGGGCTGATCCTGGACTGGGCGAGAATTGCCGGCGATGAGCAAATGGCTGAAATGATCACGGAGCGCTCGCTCGCTTTTCACCTGCAAGACAGAAATTGCCCGCTCAATTATGAACCGTCCGGCGAAGATTTCCTCTCACCTTGCCTGATGGAGGCGGACCTGATGCGGCGAATCATGGATCGCGATCAATTCGCCGGCTGGCTGGATGGCTTCCTGCCCGGAATCCCCCACGACGGTCGCGGCGACTGGCTGGCGACGGGAATCGTCAAAGACCCGACCGATGGCAAGCTGGTGCACCTCGATGGCGTCAACCTGTCACGCGCCTGGAACCTGGAAAATATTGCGGCGGCTCTGCCGCAGGCAGATCCAAGGAAAATGTCGCTGCTGGCTGCTGGCGAGGTTCATGCACAAACCGGAATCGCCAACGTATCCGCAGAGCACTACGAAGGCAGCCACTGGCTGGCCAGTTTCGCCACCTACCTGGTCACGCAAACTTTGTAAACAGCTTCAATCAGCTGGATTCCGGCTCCGCAGCAAGTGGGTTACTCCTGGCTTCTTTAAGAGTAATAAGCAGTATATCTGCCCAATCCTTGAGAATCCTTATGGAAACAGACTTGTTGGTCTGCTCGTTCACCCAGGTAACGAAACCGGCATTGTTCGGGTTGTCGATCTGGCGGTCCGCCGCCTTGGCGATGAGGTCACCGCTTACCGAGTCTCGTAGTTCGATATACAGGGTCATCTCCCCTGCTGAGCGCGTGTAGCTGTTTGACCTGCCGGTACCAAGAGTATCAGGCACGACAATGTCCAGGTTGATGATGAAGGGGCGTATCAACAAGACATTGTCCGCAGGCTCGGTGACCACTTCGTAACCGCCGCTGTTCATTACCTCCGTAAGTATGGTTTCAAACTCCTGCGCCAGGTCTTGCTTTATTTTCCTGGTGTTTACTCTCGAAGAGGTGTTCAACCTGCTGGCGGAACGGGACCACTGGTCGCGTTTCCAGTTTTTCTTGAACGCGACGGTTGGCTCCACAATGATCACGCGTGAATATGGCGAAAGATCGGCGCCTGGCTCGGCGTAGACGACGGCCAATTTGGAGTCGTTCACGCGGTGCAGGCCATCCTCGGAGACTTCAGGATAGTCCTGCTTGCCGGCCAGAGCACTAAGCGAATAAACAGCAATGACCAGCGAAAAAAGCAGAATCAATAATTTCTTGAGGTTCATCTGGTGGTTACTCCCTGCAAATAGTGGGCTTGAATTACAATTTGTCAGTACAAAACATTCTCATAATAGAGAGGTTCAGTCAGATTCAGGCTCTGCCGGAAGCGGGTTACTCCTGGCTTCGTTGAGCGCATTAAGAAGTATATCCGCCCAGCCCCTGAGAATCCTCACGGAAGCAGCCTTATTGGACTGGGAATTTGCCCAGGTATAGAAACCAACGTCGTTGGGGTTGTCGACCTTGCGGTCCAGCGCCTTGGCGATGAGGTCACCGGTTACCGAATCGAACAGTTCGATATACAGGGTCATTTCCCCGGCAGAGCGGGTGTAAGTGTTCGACCTGCCGGATCCATGCGTTTGCGGCGCGTTAACGTCCAGGTTGACGATGGACGGGCGAACCAACAAGACATCGTCCGCGGCTTCGGTGACCACTTCGTAGCCACCGCTGTTCAATGCCTCAGTAAATACAGCTTCAAATTCATCCGCCAGGTCTTGCTTGATTTTTTTGGTGTTTACTCTCGAAGAGGTGCTCAACTTACTGGCGGACCGTGACCGCTGGTCGCGATCCCAGTTTTTCTTGAACGCGACAGTCGGCTCCAGAAGGATCACGCGTGAATAAAGTGCAAGATTGGCGCCCGGCTCAGCGTAGACGATGGCCATCTTTGAGTCGTGCACGAGGTGCAGGCCATCCTCGGTGACTTCAGGATATTCCTGTTTCTTGGCGAGGGCATTCAGCGAATAAACAGCAATGAGTAGTGAGAAAAGCAAAATCAGTGATTTATTGAGATTCATGTGGTGGTTACTCCGGGTAAAAAATAAACTCGAAATGCAATTATTCAGTGTACTACATCCCAAAAACGGGACGATATTGCAAGTGAGTTACGGTTACTAGTGCTCTTTGAATGCAAAATATGCGGGCTAAGCGCACACCCAGATCTGGTCCGTGAAATAGTTCCGGGAATCGACAAATGCCTTGTCCACGACGAATCCCGAGGCTGCAGCCAGTTCACCGATCAAGGCATCATCGTATTTCTGTGATATTTCCGTTTGGATGGTTTCACCCTTGTAAAAATGAAAAACACGGTCGAGAGCGGCCACCCGGACATTTTGCTCGATTCTGCTCCTCAGACCGCTCCGCGCAGTACCGCTGATCAAATCATAAGCCGGCACGTGCTCGAACGAATCCAGCTTGAAATCACCACCCAGTTCGCGATTAATGCGGGCCAGCAGGTTAAGGTTGAAGTCCCGCGTGTAACCGGCCGCGTCATTGTAGGCGGCCCGGATAACATCGGGGTCCTTCTTGAGATCCAGGCCCACCAGGAAGGCGTCGCCCGGCGCCATCGCAGCGCGAATCAAGCGCAGGAAAGTAATCGCCTGCCGGCTTGTATAATTCCCCAGGTTGGAGCCCAGGAACATGAATACCCGGCGAATACCGCCCGGCTCAAACTCTCTCAGCAGATCCATGTAGTTGGCATGTATCGCCTGGAAATCCAGCCAGGGCCGGCCCGGAACCAGCCGCTGTTCGAGCAATTCAAGGCTGTGATCTGAAATATCCACCGGCCGGTACACCCAGTCCTGGTGGTGCTCATGCACAGCGTCCAGCAACAGGCTGGTCTTCAGGCCATCACCCGAACCCAGCTCAATCAACTCGCAGGACCGGTCCGTCATCAGTGCCCGGGCCAGTTCATCACCCCGGGTTTCGAAAATCTCCAATTCGCAATCGGTAAGATAGTATTCCGGACTGGTCATTATGGACTGGAACAGGCGGTCGCCCCTGGCATCGTAAAAATAACGCGAAGGCAGGGACTTCTCGGGCCTGCTCAGCCCTTCGAGCACATGTCTGGCGAAAGTCCGGTCGAACATCATGTTCCCGGTTTTCATTAACATTGAACTGCCATACTAAACACTTTTCCTTTCATTCAGCACAATGCTCCGATTGATAACAAATGATCTCACTGTCATGCCTCTCGAGTTGAATGGTTGCGTGGTGAATCGAAAACCTGTCTGCAAGCAGGTTTGCGATGTCGTTGAGGAAGCGGTCACTGTCCGGCATAGTGCTCATCACCAGGTGAGCAGTCAGCGCCGTATCGGTGGTGCTCATCGGCCAGATGTGCAAGTCGTGCAAGTGCGTGACGCCCGGCAGCCCGGACAGGTATTCCCTGACAGCGTCCGGGTCCACATTCCTGGGCACGGCATCCACTGCCAGGTTCAGTGAATCCCGCAACAGGCCCCAGGTAGACAGGAAAATAACGGCTGCAATGACCAGGCTGATCACCGGGTCAATCCAGTTGAGGCCGTAAAACAGGATCAGGGCCCCGGATACAACAACACCCAGTGACACGACAGCATCGGCCGCCATGTGGAGAAATGCGCCCCTGATATTCAGGTCGTTGTCCTTGCCGGACAAAAAGAACAATGCGGTGACTGTGTTGACCAATACACCGATCGCAGCAACGATCATGATCGTCTTTCCGGCCGGTTCGGGTGGATCCATCAGGCGATTGGCCGCTTCCCAGCCGATTGCACCAACCGCGCCCATCAACAAAAGGCCACTGAACAGGGAGGCAATGATCGTTGCACGGGAAAAACCATAGGTCCGCCTGGAAGACGGCCGTTTTTTTGCGAGGGCCGCGGCGCCCCAGGCCAGCAGCAGACCAAAGACATCGCTCAGGTTATGGCCGGCATCCGTCAGCAGAGCCAGCGAGCCGGACACCACGCCATAAAAGGCCTCGATAACGACAAAAATGACATTCAGTGCGACTCCCACCGCGAACGCCCGATTGTAATCGGGCGGGGTGTGGTGATGACGGTGGGTGACCTCGCGGTTCAAACTGTTACCTGCTTACTGGACTTGATTTAAACCATGGTACAGCGTCCACGCGCCGATCAGCATAAATCCCGATCCGGCGACGATGGACATCACCCTCACGCTGATTACATGGGACAACATCGTACCGGCGAGCACACCAATGGCGCTGGCCAGCACCAGTGCGGATGCCGAACCCAGGAAGACCACCCATTTACTGACGGTCTTGTCAGCCGCGAACAGCAAAGTGACCAACTGGGTTTTGTCCGCCATTTCAGCGACAAAAATACTGGCGAACACGGTCAAAAATAATTTCCATTCCATCGAAACGGTTCCCGAGTGTAGGTGCCCAGCTTATTGTAACCGAGAGAGAGAGCGGCTGAGCCAACGTAGCTGATATTTGTCATGGCCTAAGGGGCAGTGTTTGGAGGATAATATCCGGGTACGGAAGTGGATACAGACAGACCATGAAAATAGCAGGAGTCAGTTCATGAGTGATGACAACAAAATCTGGTTTAACGGCGCATTGCGGGAACACGCCGAATGCATGGTTCATGTGCAAAGTCATGCCTTGCATTACGGTTCATCGGTATTCGAAGGCATCAGGGCCTATGACACACCGGACGGCACCAAGGTATTCCGTTTGACGGATCACATCAAGCGACTCCAGTACTCAGCAAATGTATACCGTATTCCCATGCCCTGGTCCGTAGAAGAGTTACACCAGGCCTGCCGGGACACCGTACGCGCCAGTGGACTGAAGGCCGCTTACATCCGCCCCCTGATTTCCCGCGGTGACTGCGGCCTGGGCGTGATTCCAAAAGACATGAATGTGGTGGATGTCTCAATTATTGTCACTCCCTGGGGCGCTTACCTGGGCGAGGAGGGACTGAAGAACGGCATCAAAGCCTGTATCACTTCCTGGAACCGGCTGGCGCCAAACACCATGCCACCCGGGGTAAAAGCCGGCGGAAATTACCTGTCCAGCCAACTGATCGGCCTCGAGGCGCGGGATCGCGGTTTTGATGAAGGCATTGGCCTGGGCACTGACGGCCTGCTGAGTGAAGGCGCTGGTGAAAACATGTTCATCATCCAGCAGGGACGGCTGCTAACACCGCCGGCGTCCGCATCCATCCTCAGCGGGATTACACGCAATACCGTCATTCAACTGGCGGCGGATATGGGCATCGACACCCTGGAACAATCGATTGCACGCGAGCAACTTTACGCAGCGGATGAAGTATTCATGACCGGCACGGCTGCCGAAGTCACACCGGTGCGCCAGGTCGACCATATGTCCATCGGCAATGGCGGCTGCGGCCCCTTGACGAAACAAATACAGGATGCATTTTTCGGCCTGTTCAACGGTCAGACCAGGGACAGCCACAACTGGCTGGAACCACTGTAAGAGGTGGCTTGCGGCCGACCACTACTGTAAGAGGTCGCTTGCGGCCGACCACTACTGTAAGAGGTCGCTTGCGGCCGACCACTACTGTAAGAGGTCGCTTGCGGCCGACCGGTTCGATAACATCTTGCGCCCGATTTAGAGGCTCAGTTCGCGCCCAAGGACGCTCTTACAAGAACTGTAAGAGGTCGCTCGCCTACAGGGATGTAGGTGAGGGGCGTGAGCAGGACGCGGAAGCTTTGCGGCCGATATGCCTTGGAAAAACCACGCGCAGGACCCGTATCTGCAAGCTTCTGTTCCAGTTTAAGTTTGATGTGACAAATTTTGTCATCTTTACTGACGTTTTTGGACAGTCTCTGGGTCGACGCAACTAATCACATTTCCGTTAAACAACCTATCTCCTTCTTTTAATTAATATTTTTCGATTTTTTCCATTTTGGCCCGTTTTTTGCATGTATAAGCTTGTACTAACTAACTGACTGGTAGCAGTTAGCTGGGAATAATCGGAACCCCGCCCCTCTTTGCCCAATCGGGGTTCCGGCTTTCCCAACCCTTTCAAAGGAAAACCCGGCGCAAGCCGGGTTTTTTTCAACCCCGAACAAAAAAACCCGGACTGCCAGGGCAGACCGGGTTTCCCCACGGGTTTTCAATTACGTATTGTTACGATTTACACCGGTACTACGTTTTCCGCCTGCGGGCCTTTCTGGCCTTCGCCAATCGTGAATTCAACCTGTTGGCCTTCATTGAGAGACTTGCGTCCTTCCATGGCAATTGCACGAAAGTGCACGAATACATCACGCTCACCTTCACGGGCAATAAAACCAAAACCCTTTTCATCGTTGAACCACTTAACTGTGCCTGTAACTGTTTCTGACATTTCTTTAACTCACTATATAGAACAAAAATTACACCCCGGATCATCGACCCGGACTGGTGACCTGCTGTTTATAACGGGAACGGAATTCTTAAAAGCTGGAAGGAAAACTAGTCGAACCTAAACAAGCTGATATCTCGTAACGCGTGTTGCAGCATGCGCATCATACACGGACTCGAACCCAAAGGCGAACCAGGGGCCCGTCCATTCAGCGAACTCGAAAATCAGTTCACACTGTTGATGATATAACCCCCGGACTTCTGGTCGTGCTCCAGCGTCAGCAAGCTACGCTCTTCCATTTCTTCCAGTAATTTCCCGAATGAACGGAAACCGTGATAACTCTCGTTGAAGCCCGGCTTGCGCCTTTTCAGCGCCTGCTTGACCATTGATCCCCAGAGCTTGTCCTCGTCACCCCGCTCGCTGATCAGGTCGTCAATGGTTTCCAGCACTTGCTCGAACGCTTTTTGTGCACGTGCTTCCTGGCGGTCTTTCTGCGCTCGATCGTCACTTTCCTTACGCCCGTTAGTTTTCTTCTTGCGCGGCTTGCGGCGTTCGGCAGTCCGGACCAGGTCATCGTAAAAAATGAATTCGTCACAGTTCGCGATCAGCAGATCGGACGTGGAGTTCTTGACCCCGACACCGATGACAACCTTGTTGTTCTCCCGCAGCTTCGATACCAGTGGTGAAAAATCGGAATCCCCGGAAATTATGACGAAGGTATCCACATGAGCCTTGGTATAACAAAGGTCCAGAGCATCGACAACCATCCGGATATCAGCGGAATTCTTGCCTGACTGGCGCACATGGGGTATTTCAATCAGCTCGAATGAAGCCTCGTGCATGCTCCGCTTGAAATCCTTGTAACGCTCCCAGTCACAATATGCTTTCTTGACGACGATATTGCCCTTTACCAGCAGGCGTTCGAGGACTGCTTCGATTTCAAAGCGCGCATAATTGGAGTCCCGGACGCCCAGCGCTACATTTTCAAAATCACAATAGAGGGCGAGATTCTTGGTGCCGTTGGCCATGGAAAAAACAGTCCTGCGTGGATGAGTCATTCTACGTGATTCCGGTGAGCGATGCGCCAACGTTTTATACAAAACCGGCAATATTTTTGTCTTCGTTCGGTATGATGCAGCGATGGAAAATGTAAGCGACGCCTCAACACCCTATTACAGCCTCGACCCGGACACGATACTCCAGGCTGTGGAATCCACTGGTCTGATCACTGACGGACGCCTTCTGGCGCTCAACAGCTACGAAAACCGGGTCTACCAGGTGGGTATCGAAGAGGAAACGCCGGTCATCGCCAAGTTTTATCGCCCGGGACGATGGACGGATGAACAAATCCAGGAAGAACACGACTTCTCACTGGAGCTTGCGGAAGCGGAAATCCCCCTGATTGCCCCGGATGTCATCAATCGCGAATCCCTGCACCGCCATAAAGAATTCCGCTTCGCGCTGTTCCGCAGGCAGGGGGGACACGCCCCTGAACTGGAGGACCGGGACACGCTGCTTTGGCTGGGCCGTTTCATTGGCCGCATCCACGCGATCGGTCGATCCAGGCCGTTTTCATGCCGCCCCGCGCTTACCCCGGAACGTTTTGGTGATGATTCGATCACGACCATCCTGGGCGGCCAGTGGCTGCCTCCCCACATGGAAACGGCATTTGAAAGCCTGGCTTCCGACCTGATGATATCGATCAGGAACGCCTACGAGCGCGCCGGCAACGTTCACAGTATCCGCCTCCATGGAGACTGCCATCCCGGCAACCTGCTGTGGCGGGAAGGGCCTTTCTTTGTCGACATGGACGATTGCCAGTCAGCGCCCGCTATCCAGGATCTGTGGATGCTGCTTTCCGGCGACGCCCATGAAATGGGACAGCAATTGTCCGATGTCATCGAGGGCTACCGCCAGTTCTGTTCTTTCGACACGCGTGAACTGCAACTGATCGAAGCCCTTCGCACCCTGAGAATGCTGCACCACGCCGCCTGGCTGGCCCGGCGCTGGGAAGATCCTGCTTTTCCTGTAGCCTTCCCGTGGTTCGACAGCCCCCGCTACTGGGAAGACCTGGTGCTCAGCCTGCGGGAACAACTTTCCGCCATGCAGGAACCCGCCCTGGAACTGCCGTATTGATGTAGGAGCGTCCTTGGGTCTTGTAAGAGCGTCCTTGGGCGCGAAATGCGCTTGTCCAGTCGGGCGCAAGATGCTGTTGAACCGGTCGGCCGCAAGCGACCTCTTACAGGAGCGGTTGGCAGCAAGCGCTCTGCATTAATAGTGCGGGGGAATCTCGTGTTCGGCAGCTGTGCCGGGGGTGGCAGTCTCGGCCTGTTCAGAAATCCTGGTGAAAAGGTCCTTGAGCTGGCTTGCCATGGTTGTGATCTCACGGTCCTGGCGGCTTATCACCTGGTTGAGAGATTCGATCAGGTCATCCTGGAATGCCAGGCGGCTTTCCAGTTCGTCAAGGCGGCTGGCGAAATCATCATCTTTGGCCGAATCATTGGCAGTCATGCTTTTTCCGGAGGCTCCCACAGCTCAACCCGGTTACCGTCCGGGTCGACAAACCAGCCAAACTTGCCAAAGTCGTGCTCCTCGCGCTCATCCAGTACTTCGGCCCCGCCCCCTTTCACATTGTCGAGGGCTGCATTGAGATCATCCACAACCAGGTTGATCATATACCCCTGACCGGATTGGCCAAAATAATCGGTGTCTGCCGCAAAAGCGCTCCAAACGGTAAACGAATTAGCTGGCATATCGGCGGGTACGAAACTGGTGCCCTGGGTTGTACCCCAGGCTTCGATCTGCAGGCCCAGGCATTCTGCATACCATGCGCCCAGGCGGGCCGGGTCTTTCGACCGGAAGAAAATTCCACCAACGCCCAGTGCGCGGCCCTTGTGCGCTTCATTCATGCGTTCGCCTCCTGTCCAAATGCTTCATGCCTCACCACCATTTTAACCCACAATCCCGATTACAACTCTTTCTCAATGGGAAGCCAGGACATAATGCGGGCAGCCATGCGCCTCCAGATGGATGCACCGGGGTCGTGAGTCTGGATTTCAATGCCATCCCCGGTTTGTACTTCCCAGCGGAGTTTTCCATTTTCATTGAGGAAAAGCCGATAACTGTTGGCAGGCTCAAATTCCTGATCCATCTGTTCGATGACCTGCCCTGAGAATTCCTCACTATTTACCACCAGGCCAATCTCGGAATTCAGATCTCTTGACCGGGGGTCGAAGTTGAACGAACCGATCAGTGCCTGTTTGCCATCCAGCACGAACGACTTGGTGTGAATACCAGCCGCCACCTCTTCGTTTTTGTGCGCCCTGAAGTACTCACGCAGTGAAGCATCCACCCGCAATTCATAAAGTTCAGCCCCGGTTTCCAGGATGGCCTTGCGATACTTCATGTAACCGGAGTGAGCCGAAATGTGATTATTCGACATCAGGGAATTGGTCAGCATGCGAACCCGGACACCCCGCTCGACCATCTCCGCCATGGTTTCCAGGCCTTGCTTGCTGGGAATCAGGTAAGCGGACTGTATGATTATTTCATCATCTACATGCTTGATCGTATCTGCCCCAAACCGGACGATGGCGGACTCTCCCTGGCCATCAAAACGCTCCAAAGGATCAACCACCACAGTGGCGTCCGCCCAGATCAGTCCGTCCCTCCATTTAAGCAAATTCTCAAGGGTTTCCTGCTCAGTAAACGCCAGGGCATAGGGAACAGCGTCCTTTTGCAACAGCGCCTCATTGAGCTTCTCCCTCGAGGATTCCAGGTCTTTGGCCGTGTATTCCCTGTGGTTCAGCACGTCTATGGGGATCGCGTTTTTGCTGTTCCAGTATTCATCAAAAGCCGCACCGGCCTCGATCGCACCCCGGCCTACCGTCAGCACATCGAGATCCAGAAAGTTGGCGTCAGGGTCTATGCCAAAATAGTCATCACCAATATTTCGTCCGCCAAGCACCGCAACTGCTCCATCGGCTATGAATATTTTGTTGTGCATACGGCGATTCAGCCTGGTCTTGTTGACCAGGAAATTGAGGTTGCGGGCAGCACCGCGATTGGCCATTGGGTTGAAAACACGCAGTTGGAAATTGGGATGGGTGTCGAGGATTGCATAAACCTCATCCCTGCCGGCATGGAAAATGTCATCAATCAGGAAACGTACTTTCACGCCCCGGTCAGCGGCCTCCAATACGCGCCATAGCAACAACTGTCCGCTGAGGTCGCCTTTCCACAGGTAGTACTGCATATCGAGGGTTTTTTCTGCAAACGCAGCGATGGCAAGACGTGCGCCGAAAGCCTCGGAAGGATCAGCCAGTAATTCAACACCGGAGAGTGTTTTGTCTTCCGGCGCTGTTTCGGCGATTATTGCTCCCAGCCTTGTTTGTTCCGGATGGGGCCAGACCTGGCCCGGGACCTGTTCAAATTCAGTTGGCAGGCTCGAACAGGCGGCCAAAAATGCAAAAATGCCGCTCAGCAGCCATCGGCAGGCGCTATTCACGAGCCCCCCGACCGTGCTGCGCATTGGCGTGGGCTAGCTGTACCAAGTTCATTATCGTCATAGATCTGTAGCCATACCTTGTTTATTGTTTGTTCTCTACTATTGGTACTATACATTGCGTTGAACAACAGGTGGCCCCATTTAAGGAGCCTCTGAACAAGGAACCAGGCATGAATAATCCCGAAACCTCAAACGAAATCCGAATGGATGCAGCCAACCTGTATAAGGAAGAAGTATTCACTGACAACGCGGTCGGCACATTGCGCCGGCTTTCTCCGGTAACAGCAAGCGGTGATCCGGATGCGACTCGATCCACACAGTTCGTCGGCTCCACCCAGGTACTGACCACGGCCGGACCCTTGCCGCTTTCTTTCGAGATCGATGGAGAATCGTTGGCGGAGGCCGCCGCCAACTTTGGTGATGCCGCGAAAGCAGCGTTCGAGAAAACCATGGAAGAACTCAAGGAAATGCAGCGTCAACAAGCTTCATCCATTGTTGTCCCCGGGATAGGTACCGGCGGCATGGGAGGTGTGGGTGGCGGCAATATCCGGATGCCCTGATTCTCTGACCCCATGTCCCTGACCCCCATGTCCCCCAAGCCGCACATTGCGTCGGTATCCCGGCGTGTGTTTTGGTCACTGGCGATACTTTGTGCATTGATCTCCACCGGACTCCAGGCAGCCGGGGAGCCAACCTGGCGCGAACTCAATCCGGAAAACACCGTCTTCGTGGAAATGCCTGCAGGCCTGGTCATCATCGAACTGAATCCGGCTTTTGCCCCTGAAACGGTAAAACAATTCAAACAACTGGCCGGGGATCGTTTTTACGATGGCCTCAGTTTTTACCGCGTGATCGACGGCTTCGTGGCGCAGGGCGGTGACGGCAGCGACCTGGGAGAACTCAGTAATGTCCCCCTGGTCGATGCAGAATTCGAGATCGACTGGAATGAAGAATTCAGTTATATGCATGTCCAGTCGCCGGATATGTTTGCGCCCGAAACCGGCTTCATTGACGGGTTCGCGGTTGCGCGGGATCCGTCAAGAAACAAGGTCTGGCTGACCCACTGTCCTGGTATCGTGGCCATGGCCCGCAATGATGACCCTGATTCCAGCCGGACCGATTTCTACATTGTGATCGGCCAGGCGCCCCGCTACCTGGACCGCAATATGAATATCTTCGGCCGTGTTGTTTATGGCATGGACGTTGTGCAACAAATCAAGCGGGGTCCGGCGCAGGATAATGGCATAATCCAGGATGAAGCAAAAAGTTCACGGATCAGCAAGTTGCAGCTGCTGTCAGAAATCCCCGAAAATGACAGGCTGAAAGTCTACGTAATGGACACCAGCAACAAGGCGTTCAAAAAGTTGCTCAAAGGCAGACTCAACCGCAAACAGAAGTTTTTCCACAACAAGCCGCCCAGGGTGCTCGATGTGTGCCAGGTGCCCATAGCAGGCAGGATTACAAAAT
>JAIVWI010000087.1:0-12233 GCA_048636595.1 Oceanospirillum sp.
TGGACAAAAAGGCTGATATGGAGCGGGTGATCAGGGAGTGGCTGAGCTTCCCGGGACCGGCGTTTCTCGAAGTGATTATCGACCGGGATGCCGGAGTCTACCCGATGGTCGGGCCGGGCCTGACTTACGACCAGATGATCACCGGGGACTTCATACCGACACGAAGCAAGGTCAGCGAGGAAGATATCGACAGCTCCGAAATGTTCTAGTGTAGGAGCGTCCTTGGGCGCGATATGTAAGAAGCCACTTCACACCATTTTCTGTTACAGGAATTCGCAGCAAACTAGTCGACCTCCCAGTCGAGGAAACCCTTCAACGACGCATCGATATTTGTTTCAAGGAGGTCCTCAAGTTGACGGCGCGTCACATCTCGTGCGTTGCGGAAGATGAATGTGACTCTCTCTTTCTCAGGATTCTTTTTCTCGCTCATGATGCGGCAGCCTTGTTGCTCGAGCACCCCTCGATACGCCGCTGCCGCATCGGCGATAAGTTCCGGAGGGAGTGCTCTGATGTTGATGCGATAGGTGATGCGGGCATTGAGGGCATAGATCAGAACGAAGCCGAATGCTGTCGTCAACACCGCAACGTGCGGCAGGTCCAGTCCGCACGATAAGCCTATGAGCGTCACAAAAATTACGTGGCCAGTCAGGCTCGCCGACCGGAGAACCGTGCGAAAGCGGATCAGTCCTCCGATGCCGAAAAGGACGAAGCCCACCACCAGGCCATACTTGACCACCAAAATGCCGATAAGGGCGCCGATCACGGCATACATGATGAAGACCTTCGGTGCTTCGATCTCTTCCAGTGTGTCTGCCGTCTGTACGTGCTTGGGATGGTAAGCGATCATGGCGCCGAGAATGGCAGCGAGTGTGAGTGTCAGCAGAGTGTTGACAAGGAAGCCCAAATCAGTGAAGCCTTGCCATCCTTCACCCAGTGATTGAGGTTCCTGCATAAGGAAGTCCACCCCCTGCTGCGACCAGGCCGTCGATGCGACGAGCACCAAACTAAACGCAAGCCAAAGAATCCTCATCACGTGTCAATCCTCGCGCAACCATCACAGTTGCCGCATGGTTTGAAGGGTTTTCTTCCTGAACACCCGTTCTTTTATTGGCAGATACTCATCTTAGCATGCCGCGCTGGCGGTGATCTCCAGGGCACTGGATAATGTGCCTTGGATAAGCACATTCAGACCGTATGCTATATTTCCGTGTACTAATGGCTTGTTTCCTTGTGATATGTCAGTCGAAGTCGCTTTTCAGATCATTGAATCTTTAGCCGTCGTTATCGGTGTCGGGTTTGCCATAGTGCAAGTCCGGCAACATCGTCGTGAAAAGCGTCGTGAAGCAGCTTTGGTGCTCATGCATTCTTTCCAAACGCCTTCTTTCGCTGAAGCGATGAATCTGGTCTACAACTTGCCTGATGGATTATCCAAGGAGCAAATCGAAAACCTCCTGGGGGAAAAGTTTCACTTGGTTTACGCTTTGATGACTACATGGGAAAGCTTGGGGATTCTTGTTTTCAGGGGAGAAGTCGACCTGGATTTGGTCGATGAATTTTTCAGTGGACCGCTAAAGATTTCCTGGCAAAAATTACAAGGCCATGTCATGGGCGAAAGGGAATTGCTTGGTCGCGATACCATTGAAGAATGGTTTCAGTGGTTGACGGAGCGTCTTGCTGAAAGGGAATTAAAAAGGCCACGAGTCCCGGCGCACATTGCCCATAAACATTGGTCTGAACAACGTCCTCAGAAGTAAGTAAAAATTTGCAATTCCTCAACCATTTTCCGACATTAAGTCTTCACCCAGCTTTATCACTGCATCCACCATCAGGTCAAAATCTTCCAGCTTGCTGCGGTGGTTGGCAATCGCTACGCGCAGGCAGTATTCGCCATTGAGCGTGGTGTAGGAGGGCGCAGCGATACCGCTCTCCTGCAAGCTAATCAGGATGGACTGGTTGAGTTCGTTCAGTGTCTCGATTTCCATTCCACCCGGGTTGAAGCGGAAGCAGACGATGTCCAGGCCGATGGGTGCCGTCAATTCCAATAGTGGGGCGGATTCTACGAGTTCACCCAGGTAGTGTGCCTGGTCCACGTTGCGGGCAATCATGCGCCCGTAGCGGGCCAGGCCGTGTTCCTTGATCGACATCCAGACTTTCAGCGCACGGAATTGACGTGTCAGCTGCAGACCGTAATCGCTGTACCACAAGCTGCCCGAGGCCAGGCCACCGGCGTTTTCTTCGTGCTGCAGGTATTCGGTGGCCAGGGCGAAGGAGTCATGGTGGGCAGATGCGTCGCGGATCAGGACGCAGCCTGCCTCGAAAGGAATATGCATCCACTTGTGGAGGTCCAGTGCAATGGAGTCGGCCCGCTCCATGCCGCTGAGCTGGTCGCGGACATTGTCGGCCAGGATGGCCACGGCCCCGATGGCGCCGTCGACGTGAAACCATAGTTTTTCCCGCTCGCAGAAGTCGGCAATGGCGTTCATGTCATCGATCGCGCCGGTGTTGATGGTGCCGGCGGTGGCGATCACGCAGAAAGGGATCATGCCGGCTTTGCGATCCCGGGCGACCTGTTGTTCGAGAGCTTGCAGGTTGATGGTGTAATCGGGGTTTACCGGGATATAACGCATGCCGTCGCTGCCCAGGCCCAGGGTTTCGACTGCTTTCTGGTTGCAATTGTGCAGTTCGGTTGACGCGTAGACCGTTAGCGGTCCCGGCGCCGCCAGCACACCTTTGCGCCGCACGTCATAGCCACATTTGGTGTTTCTGGCCACGGTGATGCCGGTGAAGTTCGCCATCGAGGCGCCGCTGGTCAGCAGGCCGCTGGCATCCTTCGGAAAACCCACCATGGACTGGAGCCAGCCGATGACCTGTGACTCCACCAGGGGTGCGACGTGGTTGGCGCCGCCCAGGTTGGGGTTCATGACGGCGGCAAGAAAATCCGCCAGCGCCCCCATCACCGTGCCGGCGCCCATGTACCAGGCCCAGAAACGCGGGTGGGTGGTGTTCATGGGGTAAGGGAGTATGTCCCGTTGGAACTCCTCGTACACCCTGACCGGATCGGAAGGCTCTTCTGGCGCCGGTGCTTTGAGCCGTTCCTTTACATCAAGGGGCACGGGCGTCCACACCGGACGCTCACGGGCGCTTTCCAGGTAATCCATAGCATCGTCGACCATCCGGTGCGCCAGTTGGCGCATTTCTTCCCAGTTTTCGGGATCCAGGGTTTCGTAGTGTTTCTCACTCATTTGGTTTGCTCTTTGAAGGCGCGCAGGCGCTTGTTGATTCTGGGAATAAAATCGGGATCGAGATCGGGTAAGGTCAGGGCGTGTTCGAGTAAGTCACAGGCCTCGCGGGAGTGGGGGCTGGAGTAAGCCTTAAACATGTCCGTGACGCTCATCCCGCCTTCACCGGCTTGAATTATCTCTACCGGTTCGCCGGCTTCAACCACGCCGGTTTCAATCACCCGCAGGTAAAAACCAGGTCGTGCGGCTTCGGTAAACATGCGCGGCATCATCTTGTTGTTGAATTTTATTCCCAGCATGGCACAGGGTATGCGTGGCCCGGTAACGGCGGTCAGTGCCGTTCCGACCAGTAGACGGTCACCGATAGCGATTTCGTCTTCATCCAGGCCCGAAATCGTGAGGTTTTCGCCGAACTCGCCGAATGACAGGTCGTTCCTGCCCAGCGTTTCGCTCCACCAGGCATAGTGGTTGTGGGAATATACATAGACTGCCTTGTGGGCGCCTCCGTGTACATTGAGGTTAGCCTGGCCGTCGCCTGCGAGATTGGTTTTTCCCAAGGCAACCGGGCCGTTGACCGGTTGCTTGAATATGGAAGAACGCATGGCCCGACCTTTAAACTCGAACTCAATGGGTTGGGAAACACTGACGGCCATTATTTGCATAGTCATCACTCCATTGAATCATTTTTCCGCAGCTCTGCCCATAGGCAGATAAGCTCTGTTGGAGTATCCATAGGGTATAAACGTGCTCGTGCGCAGTTCGGCCCCAAGGGACCTCTTACATTCATGCTCAGGTTGCCCGAACTGTAAGAGGTCCCTTGGGGCCGACGATCCCAGAGCTTCGCTGTTGCCCGGCACCGTTCAGCTTATATTTCTGTCAGCTAATCCCGCCGCAACTGTTGGTGCCGGGTTTGCTGATTATAATGGTGTCCAGGAAAAACCTGGTTACCGGCAAGCGGGAAGTACAAATGATATCGTTCAAAGTCAACAACGAGGCCGTGACATTTGAAGGCGCGGAAGACACTCCTTTGCTGTGGGTGATCCGGGACCACTTAAAGCTGAAGGGAACGAAATTCGGCTGTGGTATCGGCAAGTGCGGTGCATGCATGGTGCATATCGACGGGCGGGCGAAAAACACCTGCACTATCAAAGTTTCCCGGGTAGCCGGGCGCGAAGTCACGACAATCGAAGGTCTGGCGCTATCTGAAGAAAGTCTCCACCCGGTGCAGAAGGCGTGGATAGAGGAGGATGTTCCTCAGTGCGGTTACTGCCAGACCGGCCAGATCATGGCTGCCGCCGATCTGTTGCAACAGATTCCGCAGCCCACCGATGCGGATATCGCCAGGGAAATGACAAATCTCTGCCGCTGCGGTACTTATGTTCGAATTCGCAAGGCGATTCACCGAGCTTCCAAATTGATCGCGGAGGTAAAGTGACATGACTTCAAGACTCCGTGCAAGGCCCTCTGAAACAGATCGAGTTGAAACAGACCAGGCCGAAATAGAGCAAGTTGAAATAGAGCACGTTGAAATAGACCGGGGCAGACGACGTTTCCTGGTCAGTGGACTGACCGTAACAGGCGGATTCCTGCTGGGTATTCCTTCGCTCAGACTGTTGGCTGAACCGGGTGATACCAGTGAGGGCGGCAAGATAGGCTATTTCGTGGAGATTCAGCCTGATAACAAGATCATTATCGGCGTTGCGCAGCCGGAAATTGGCCAGGGGGTGTGGACGTCGCTGCCGATGCTGGTGGCCGAAGAGCTGGATGTCGAGTGGTCCGATGTCAGCATTAGCCAGATGCCACTCGGGATCGTCAAGACAGCGGACGGATTTGCCTGGAAATACGGTGGACAGGGTGCAGGTGGCAGCACCAGCGTTATTGATAACTGGGATTTCCTGCGTGAAGTGGGCGCCACGGCGAGGCAGATGCTGATCCTGGCCGCGGCGCGGCATTGGGGCGTGGATGCCGCGAAGTGCCATACCGAGCCCGGTGTCGTGATCTGCGACACCCTGGGTGCGCGTTTAAGCTACAGCGAACTGGCTGCCGCCGCGGCAAGCCTGCCGGTGCCGGAAGAAAAACCCGCGCTCAAGGATTCTGCAAACTACCGGATCATCGGCAAGCCAAAAGGCGTGGTGGATGCGCGCGATATCGTCACGGGCAAGGCTCGTTACGGGATTGATACGGATAGACCGGGCATGCGCCACGCCGTCATTGAGCGCTGCCCCTACCTGGACGGCCGTGTGGAGTCGTTTGATGACAGCGAGACCCGAAAGGTCCCCGGCGTACTCGATGTGTTTGTTCTTGATGGACCTCAGCCGGGCGAGCCTTATGTAATCCTCGCGAGCGGTATCGTCGTGGTCGCCACCTCTTACTGGGCTGCTGTGCAGGGCCGCCGCAAACTCGAGGTGCACTGGGACCAGGGGCCGCATACCGGGGAAAGTACAGAGTCATTCTGGGCGCAAACAAAGGAATTACTGGCGGGTAAAGGGCAGGTCGTTCGCGATGACGGAGATTTTGACGCGGCACTGGAACAGTCCACGAAAGTCCTGACTGCCCGGTACGAAATTCCTTTCGTCAACCACGCACCGATGGAGCCGCAAAACTGTTATGCGGATGTAAAAGCGGACAGGGCGCACATCATTGCACCGACGCAGATGCCTTCAGGCGCCAGCCGCGCCGTTGCTGCCGTTACCGGCATCCCGCGTGAAAACATCCACGTGGAAATGACCCGTGTCGGTGGTGGTTTCGGGCGGCGTCTGACCGGTGATTACGTGGCTGAAGCGGCGATGATCTCGAAGAAGATCGGCGCACCGGTCCGGTTGCAGTGGAGCCGTGAGGACGACGTAAAGCATGATTTCTACCGGCCATCCGGTATGCATGAGATGACCGCAGGTGTGGACATCAACGGCAAAATCACGGCCTGGACCCAGAGGCTGGCCAGCGCCAGCAAATATTATCGCCGTGCGAATGTGAAACCGGAAGAGATGTTCGGCGCCGAGTTGTACGTGGATGACTTCCCGGCACAGATCATCGATAACTTCAGACTGGAATGGCTGATGGTGCAATCCGGTGTTCCCAGGGGTTCGTGGCGGGCGCCAGCACACACGGCTAACGCCTTCGTGATCCAGTCATTCATCGATGAGATCGCGCATGCAACCGGACAGGATCCCTTGCAGTTACGACTCGATCTGTATGGTGAGAATCGCGAATTACAATACAGCAATCACGGCGGTCCGGTCTTCAATCCCTGGCGATTATCCCGGTTGCTGAAGCATGTCGCGGAGCGGATCGATTACGCTGACAAGAGACCTCAGGGCCGTGCTGTCGGCATTGCTTCACATTTTACCTTTGGAGGTTACGCGGCGCATGCGGTGGAAGTTACTGTGGACGATGCGGGTGAACTGACTATCGAGAAGATTATTGCCGCGGTGGATTGCGGCCTGGCAGTCAACCCGCGTGGAGTCGAAGCCCAGTTGCAGGGCGGCACCATCGACGGACTCAGCACCGCGCTGAACCTGGAAATCACCGTTAAAGACGGGCAGATCGAGCAGAGTAATTTTCATAATTATCGCCTTCTGCGCATGGCGCAAGTGCCTTTGCTTATTGAGTCGCACGTGCTGCCCTGGGGTGGCAAACCCACGGGTATGGGGGAAATGGGTGTGCCCAGCCTGGCTCCGGCATTGACGAACGCGATCTTCAACGCCTCCGGCGTTCGCATTCGTAAATTGCCGATCCGCGATCAGCTTAAACGGGCCATGTAGGGGCCATTTTCAGTCAGGATTCTTTTGCTGGCGATTGTGGGAAAGTGTTTTGCGCGCGATAATCGTATGATTGAAAGATTATCGGCCGCAAGCGACCTCTTACAAGTCAGTGCGATCTCTACATGCTACGGTCTGTTGAGACTTGCCAGATAGCAGTGTTGCCGGCCCAGAGGAAAACTACGTGCATCTCGGTATCCCCGCTTTATTGGATTTTTACAGGACTCACGCCGGTGAAGACTCGCTGGTGCTGGTAACCATCATCGGGACGGAAGGCTCGACCTATCGCAAGCCGGGAGCGATGATGCTGATCAGCCGTGATGACTCCTTCGAGGGCATGATTTCCGGCGGTTGCCTGGAAGGTGACCTGTTGCATCACGCAGCAGAAGTGTTCAACAGCGGACAGGCGAAGTTCGTTACCTACGATATGCATGCAGGTGATGACCTGGTCTGGAGTCTTGGCCTGGGATGTGACGGCATTATTCACCTGATGCTGCAGCGCCTGGACCGTGAGCGGGGCTTTGAATTCCTGGAACAGCTTGAAGCTTCACATGCGGCTCGCCGCAATGTGTTACTTGCGCTGGCAACACAGTCAAACGGCAGTCTACCGCTGGGTTCCTGTGCTCTGCTTGACCAGGCGGGAAAAACCTGCGGAGAGCATACTTTGCTCGAAATGCTGCAGGATCTTTCGCAACAAGGCTGGCCGGAATGGCGTTACCGGAAAATCAGCGAGACAGAAAACGGCGGGGCCAGCGAGACCATCCTGGTCAATATCCCCCCGCAAACCAGGGTGCTGGTCTGTGGAGCCGGACCGGATGCCGTCCCGGTGGTGCGTGCCCTGTCCGCACTGGACTGGGATGTATATGTTGTGGACCACCGGCCCGCCTATGCCAGGGCTGATCGGTTTCCGGACAAGTGCCGGGTGATCCAGGCCCGGCCGGAACAACTTGCAGAACTCGTGGACCTGGACGAATTCGACGCGGCCGTTGTGATGAGCCACCACCTGGAAAATGACAGTATTTACCTGGCCCAGCTGGCGAAAAAAGACCTTGTTTACCTGGGGTGCCTTGGCCCGCGGGCGCGCCGGGACCGCCTGAGGAAAATGGCCGGTTGTCCCGGACAGCAGGTGTTCGGACCAGTGGGCCTGGATATCGGGGCCGAGCTTCCGGAAGCCATTGCACTTTCACTGGTGGCGGAAATCCACGCGGTGCTTAACCATCGTAGTGGTTTGCCCCTGACGCCAGCTGGCAAACATGAAACGGATTGAAGGGCAGCACAAGCTGGGCGTCGTGTTACTGGCCGCCGGTGGTTCTTCCCGCATGGGCCGTCCAAAGCAATTGCTTCGCATTGAAGATGAAGCGCTGGTGACAAGGATGGCCCGCCGCCTGATCGAACTGGAACCGGCCAGCGTGCTGGTCGTGACGGGTTCAGCTTCCCAAGCGGTAAATGATCAACTTTCCGGTTTACCGGTACAGGTCGTGCACAACCTCCGCTGGGAAGAGGGCATGGCTGGTTCGCTGGCGGTGGGCGTGAAAAACCTGCCGGCGAAAATCGATGGCGTCCTGATCATGCTGTGTGATCAGTGGCGGGTCGGGCGCGAAGATTTGCAGGAGCTGGTTCAGGCCTGGAACGCTGATATATCACAAATTACCGCAGCGTGCTGGCATGACGAGGGACAGCAGGTGATTGGGCCTCCGGCCATTTTCCCAAGGGCCCTGTTCGAGGAATTGACCAGCTTGAAAGGTGACCGGGGCGCCAGGGCCGTGATCGAAAAACACCGCGAACGCGCCTCGTTCGTTGCTATGGAATCAGCCTTTTTTGATCTTGATGAACCCGCAGATTTGGAAGAGTTTCCGGCTTAGCCGTGAGTGGCCGTACCCCAGTAATTGAAGCTGGCGGGTTTCCAGCCGGGTAAATACATGGTTTCCATATCCCGGGATTTGAAGCCGGATTGTTCCAGCAGTTGCGGAATGGGGCGGTTGAGATTGCAACCGCCGCCCAGTATATTCCAGGCCGGGTTGAGGCGATTCTGCCAGCGCTGAACATTTTTATCCGGCGCCTTGCCGTGTTCGCAGAAGATCAGTTTGCCGCCGGGTTTCAACACGCGCCTGATTTCATCCAGGGCCGAGTGAACCTCGGTGATGGTGCACATGGTATAGGTCATCACCACCGTATCGGCGCTGTTGTTGTCCAGCGGAATGGATTCAGCGTCCGACAGGATGAATTCGGCATCTATGTGGTGCTCCAGGGCATTTTTCTGCGCGATCGACCACATTTCAGCCGACGGGTCCAGGCCCCACAGGTGTTCGACTTTATGGGTCTTGTAGAAAGGAATATTGAGGCCGGACCCGATGCCGATTTCCAGCACCCGGCCTTCCGCCAGCGGAATAATTTTTTCCCGCTGCTTCATGGCCGGCTTCTGCCCGCACACATAATGCACGACCTGCGGCAACACGTATTTTTGATAAATACCCATGGTGTTAGAGAATATAGCGGCTGAGGTCCTCGTTGCCGGCCAGTTCTTCGAGGTGTTCGTCTACGTAGGTGGCGTCAATCTCGAAAGATTCACCGGAGCGGTCCGGGGCCTCGTAGGATATCACGTCCAGCAGGCGTTCCAGCACGGTGTGCAGGCGCCTGGCGCCGATATTCTCGGTGGATTCGTTTACTTGCCACGAGATTTCCGCGATCCGCCGTACCCCTTCCTCGGTGAAACTCAGGTCTACGCCTTCGGTGGCCATCAGCGCGGTGTATTGCTCGGTCAGTGAGGCCTGTGGTTCGGTCAGGATGCGCGTGAAATCATCCACGGACAGGGCGCGCAACTCGACGCGAATGGGCAGGCGGCCCTGCAGTTCGGGGATCAGGTCGGACGGTTTTGACAGGTGAAAAGCGCCGGAGGCTATGAAAAGCATGTGGTCGGTTTTCACCATGCCGTGGCGGGTGGAAACCGTGCAACCCTCGACCAGTGGGAGCAGGTCACGCTGGACACCTTCACGGGACACATCCGCGCCGGCGAATTCGGAGCGCTTGGCGACCTTGTCCAGTTCGTCGATGAAAACGATGCCATTCTGCTCGGCAATCTCCAGCGCTTGCAGTTTGATCTCTTCATCATTGATCAGTTTTGCGGCTTCGTCCTCGAGCAGGACCGACCGCGCCTCGCGAATTTTCATCTTGCGTTTTTGGGTCTTTGCGCCCCCCATGTTCTGGAACATGCCCTGCAACTGGCTGGCCATTTCCTCCATCCCCGGGGGCGTCATGATCTCGACGCCGAATTGCGCAGAGATGTCGAATTCGATTTCACGATCGTCCAGTTCGCCGTGCACCAATTGCTGGCGGAATTTCTGACGGGTCCTGTTTTCACCGGTTTCTTCCGTTTCTGGTTCATTGGCAAAACCAATGGGGCTCTGGGGCCGGGGTAACAGGGCATCGAGGATACGCTCATTCGCAGCATCCTCCGCCAGCGAGCGTACCCTGGACATGGCCTGTTCGCGGGTCATCTTGACCGAGGAATCGACCAGGTCCCTGATGATGGACTCTACGTCCTTGCCGACATAGCCCACCTCGGTGAACTTGGTCGCTTCGACCTTGATGAATGGCGCGTTGGCCAGGCGGGCCAGGCGGCGGGCGATTTCAGTCTTGCCGACACCGGTGGGTCCGATCATCAGGATATTTTTTGGTGTGATCTCGGTGCGCAGCTCATCACTTACCTGCATCCGCCGCCAGCGGTTACGCAGAGCAATGGCGACGGCGCGCTTGGCGTCGGATTGGCCGATGATGTGTTTGTCCAGTTCCTGGGCGATTTCACGCGGTGTCATTTGCGACATGTAGGTGCCTTATAAGGTTTCAATGGTCAGGTTCGAATTGGTGTAGATACAGATGTCCGCAGCGATCCCCAGGGCCTTACGGGCAATGCTTTCAGCGTCGAGATCAGTATTCTCCAGCAGCGCCATCGCGGCTGCCTGTGCAAACGGCCCGCCGGATCCAATCGCGATCAAGCCGTGTTCCGGTTCAATGACGTCACCGTTGCCGGAAATCAGCAGGGAGTTGTCTTTATCCGCAATCGCCAGCAATGCCTCGAGCCGGCGCAGGCTACGATCGGTTCGCCAGTCCTTGGCCATCTCAACAGCCGACCGCACCAGTTGGCCGGAGTGTTTTTCGAGCTTGCCCTCAAAGCGCTCAAACAGCGTGAATGCATCTGCTGTCGCGCCGGCAAACCCGGCAATAACATTGCCTTTGTACAGCCTGCGTACTTTGCGGGCATTGGCTTTCATAACGGTATTGCCCAGCGTAACCTGGCCATCACCCGCCATGACCACCTGGTCTCCACGCCGGACCGAACATATGGTTGTGCCGCGATATTGTTCCACAATGAGCTCCTTTAAATGCTGGCTGCAGGCTAAGGTGGAAAGTGGGGATAGCATGCAGTGAATGCAAGGAGTGGGTAATTTCCTCTAAACTCTGCATGTCACTTTTAAATTGAGCTTGAATATCATGCTGCGAGAATTATTTCGTGCACTCTTCCTGGCTGGCACTCCCGTGGCTGTTGCCAGCTACTTGCTGATCTGGTGGGCGCTGAAAAATAAATATCTTCAGGGTGCTTCCAATTTGAAGGACGTTGAAGTCCATTTCAAAGGGGTGTCGAAAGCCAGGTCCCGCAAAAAGAAAGATGAAAAGAAATTGCGAAAGAAGGGGGGAGGCGCAGTTGTAATGAAAACCGGTCAGCAGGAAGAGCACAAAATGAACCCGGTCCACAATAAGTGGTTGTCCTTTGGAGGTGGCTTTTACGGAGTGGTGGGCCTGCTGACCTACGTCGTGCTGGCCGGGGCCACGCTCATCGCCTACGGCGCCTCGCCGCGGGCGACCCTGGCGCTCGCCATGGCCGGCAAGGCGATGGCTTTCCTCTCCGGTCGCGGATCGGTCTACGGCGAGGACGTCAAGGAAGTGGCGCTGGACGTGCTGCGCCACCGCGTGCTGGTGACCTACGAGGCCGAGGCCCGCGAGGTGACCTCGGACAGAATCGCACAACAGATCCTGGACCATGTTCGCGTTCCGTAGACGAAGTCAGAGACGGCCGCGCGTCCCGTCGCTCGCCGCCGAGCGGCGCGGGGCGCAGCGAGCGGAGGGCACCGACCTGCTGCCCGCCGCGGTGCTGCGCCGCGGCAACGACATCAAGCAAATGATGGCTGTGGTGGGCGAGGGCGGCACCACCGCCGCGGACTACACCATCATGCTGAAGGCC
>JAIVWI010000088.1:0-12124 GCA_048636595.1 Oceanospirillum sp.
CCAGGCGTGATCAATTAATAGTTCTTCCGTAAATCGAGACCGGCATACAAAGAGGCAACCTCGTCGCCATAACCGTTAAACATCCGGGTCGCTTTCTTACCCGCAAAAACACCGGCACCAATTGGCCGCTCCCGTGCCTGGCTCCAGCGTGGGTGGCTGACTTCAGGATTCACGTTGGCGTAAAAACCATATTCCCCGGGTGCCGATACCCTCCACGAATTGCGCGGCTGGCGACGGGTAAATTCAATTTCCACAATGGATTTAATGCCCTTGAAGCCGTATTTCCAGGGCACAACAAGGCGTAACGGCGCACCGTTTTGATTGGGTAAAGTTCTGCCGTACACACCAACAACCATCAGGGTCAAAGGGTGCATGGCCTCATCGATAGTCAGGGCTTCAACATAGGGCCATTTCAAAACGGACCGCCTCTGCCCAGGCATTTGTTTTGGATCGTACAGGGTTTTGAATTGAATAAACTTTGCATCGGAAGTCGGCTTGAATCGCTGCAGCAGGTCACCCAGTGGAATGCCAACCCACGGCACCACCATGGACCACGCCTCGACACAGCGGTGCCGGTATACCCGGTCTTCCAGTGCATGTGGGCTGACCAGGTCCTCAAAGTGATAGTCCCCCGGCTTATCACACTCACCCGAAACTTTGACCGTCCATGGCCGGGTCACGAACGCCTGGGCGTTCTGGTACGGGTCCTCTTTACCGGTACCGAATTCATAGAAATTATTGTAAGTAGTGACATCTTCCCAACTGTTCGGCTTCTCATCGGTGCTGAATGGCCCAGGAACTGTTTCAAGATCGCGTACATCCGCCAGCAATCGACCCGTCAATACAGACGAAGCGATCCCGGCACCGGCTACAAGGCCGGCCTCGCGGAGAAACTGCCGGCGGTTCAGGAAATTGGCTTCACTGGTAATTTCCCAGGAGCGTATTCTGTTACTTGATTTCATGTTCCAATCCATTTTATTTAAAGCACCATTTTGAGTTCCACCATTAGACCCTTGCAATGACCATACCATTACATCGAAAATCAGGCACAAGCACAAACCATGTGAAATAAGCGATGAGAAAAACAGTTGCGAGTCAGAACCTGAAGATCGTCACCGAACATGCCGGCAAAAGCCGAAAATTCATCGCCATCGCAGGCAATATCGGATCGGGTAAGTCATCGTTGCTGGATTTTCTTACCAGCACCTACGACGTGTCGCCATTCTATGAACCAAATGACGACAACCCTTACCTGCAGGATTTTTACAAAGATATGAAGCGCTGGGCATTCCAGTCCCAGCTGTTTTTTCTCAGCAACAAGTTCCGTATTCACCAGGAGGCGGATCGTACGGCGGGTGTCGTCATCCAGGACCGGACCATCTTCGAGGATGCCGAGATTTTTGCAACAGCCCTGCACCAGATGAGGAAAATCGATAAACGTGACTGGCAAACCTACTGGAGTTTTTACCAAACCATCCTCGAGGCCATCCAGCCACCTGACCTGATGATCTACCTGCGCTGCCCAATGCGGGCATTACGCCGGCGAATCCGCGTTCGCGGCCGCAAAATGGAGCAGGACATTCCCCTTGCCTACCTGAAACGCCTGGAGCGCCTGTACGAGAACTGGATCGCAGAATACACGCTGAGCGAAGTATTGGTGTTGGATTCCGGTAGTTTGAATTTTGTCGACGACCTGGTTGACCGGCAGGATGTCTGGGAGAGAATTGAAGCCCTGTTACCCTCCACCCTGAAGCGGTCGGGGTCCCGGTCTTGATTGGTCAATTTGAAACCTGTATAAAATCCACCATGCCAAACATTAGAATCCCAGGCCTCCTGGCAAGTATGCTTCTCATTTCATCAATGCCAGTGTCAGCTGAATTATCCAGCCTGAAAATTACTGTCACCGAGGCAACAACCACAACGGGCACGATTGAAGTCACGCTGTTTGACTCCGGAGAGTCCTTCCTGAAGAAATCGTTCCTGCAACAGGGCGGAAAAGTGGATGAGAATGGACTATTCGTCGCGGAATTCGCCGGGCTTGAAGAGGGTGAGTATGCAGTGGTTGTCGTGCACGATGAGAATGACAACGGCGCCTTTGATTCCGGTTTCCTGGGATTCGGCGGAGAAAGCCTTGGTTATTCCAATAATGTCCGGCCTTTTCTGGGCCGGCCGGATTTCGATGAAGTGAAACTGTCAATCGGCCCGGGACAAACTGAAATCGAGATCAGTCTCCAATAAGTCGTTTACCCATGTAAAACGGCATCCAGAATCGGCTGATGATTTACCTCCTGTCTGTCGTGAAAACCGCTTAAATCCCTTCTGCAAGTACTTCTTTAACTTTTTATTCCCCGTTGGTTTCTTAGACGGGAATACGAGCCTGAATTCCTGTTATAGATTTTATCTATGCGTATTTATATACCGGAATATTACTTCCTTATTCCTTGTATATTTGTTGATTTTAGTCAATAAATATACGCTAATATAATGCGTTTTAACTTGAATTTTTACTTATAAAAAGTAACTTTAACTATTGTTTTTATAGATATTATGTTGACTACAATAATTCAATAAGTAAAATAGGTAGGTCTATATTCGCCCCACTATACTTTTCATGCCAAAATTATCGAAATCGCAAATTACTGATCTCACTGTAAGAAATGCTCGACCAAAAGATCAACGATATGAAATTCGTGATTCCCTATTGAGGGGTTTCATGCTTCGTGTGAACCCCTCTGGTACCAAATCCTGGTACATCCAGCTGGACAGGAACCACAAACAAAAGATTGCAGATGCGGCTGTATTGACTGCATCCGTGGCTCGTTACAGGGCGAAAGACATTCTGGTAAGGCAATCCTTGACCGGGGGTGGCTTGCCCGGTAAAGCAAGCAAGTTAACGCTTGGTGAATTCCTGCAAGGGCGATATAGCCAGTTGAAAAAGCGCCAAAGCAGGTATGGGCAAAGAGACCTCAGGAGACTGTGTGCGGCCCTGGGGACATTGCTGGAAGAGCGGCTCGAACACCTGGGCCTGAGCAAGCTGGAACGCTGGAGATTGAGGCGGGAGGGTCAGGTCAGTCCTGCTACCGTTAACCGGGAGCTTTCCATGCTGCGCACAGCTCTGGATCAGGCATGTAAATGGCAACTCCTGCTGCTTAACCCGGCCATCAAGATAAAGTTGCGGAAAGTCCCGCAAGCCGGAACGCCACGTTTCCTGACGCAAGCGGAACGAGAACGTTTATTCACGGTATTGTCCGGACGCAACGACCGGATATCCACCTTGCTGCAATTGGCGCTGAATACCGGCCTCAGGCGAAACGAGATTTTCAGCCTGCGCTGGAAGGATGTCATTCTTGGCCCCAACCCTTCCATCATCATTCAAAAATCCGGGAAATTTCAAAATGCGAACCGGAAAATCGCACTGAATAAAAGTGCCGTCAGCGTGTTGACCACCTGGCAGTCCGAAAGGCGCAACAGGACCTACCTTGTCTTCCCCGGCGCCTCCGGCGGACAACTTAAAACCGTCAATACCGCGTGGAAACGGCTGATGAATGAAGCCGGGATTCGCCACTTCAGCCTCAATGACTGCCGAGACGATTTTGCGGTGCGACTGGTGAAAGCCAAAATACCGCTAACCCATGTCCGTGAATTACTTGGGCATTCCTCCATCGCCCTTACAGAGCGCTATGCCATTTTCGCCCCGGGCAAGCACCAGGACGCTGTCGCCTGCCTGGACATTGATTTAGCAGATCGTAGTGATTTAGCAAACCCTGTGGCCTGATTGTGCCTTTGAAGGGAAAATAGGCTTACAATTTGATGATTGGCATTGAGCAAACCTAAAGGAAATCAAAATGACTAAGTCTTTTTACCCACCCGCCCGAACCCTTATGGGCCCCGGACCTTCCGACGTCAATCCCCGTATCCTCGAAGCGCTGTCGCGACCGACAATCGGCCACCTCGACCCGGCTTTTGTCGGCTTGATGAATGACGTGAAACGCTTACTCCAGTTTGCTTTCCAGACCGACAGCGCCCTGACCATGCCGGTGTCCGCACCAGGCTCGGCAGGCATGGAAACCTGTTTTGTCAACCTGATATCGCCAGGCGACAAGGTAATCGTGGCCCAGAACGGTGTATTCGGCGGGCGGATGCAGGAAAACGTGGAACGCTGCGGCGGAGAGGCCGTGATGGTACATGATGGCTGGGGCATGCCGGTCGACCCACAGAAAGTGGAGGATGCGCTCAATAGCCATCCGGATGCCCGTGCCATTGCTTTCGTACACGCGGAAACATCCACCGGCGCCCGGTCCGATGCGGCAACCCTGTGCCAACTGGCTCAGGCTCATGATGTACTGAGTATCGTCGATTGCGTAACTTCACTGGGTGGTATCGAGGTAGACGTGGATGGATGGGGAGCCGATGCAGTTTACTCCGGCACACAGAAATGCCTGTCCTGCGTACCGGGAATTTCGCCCGTCACATTCAGCAAACGCGCCCAGGAAACCATCCACAAGCGCTCAAATCGAGTCCAGAGCTGGTTCCTGGACATGGATCTGGTCATGGCGTATTGGGGAGAAACAACGCAACGCGCCTACCACCACACGGCGCCGGTCAATTCCATCTACGCCCTCCACGAAGCACTGATTATCCTTGAAGAAGAAGGGCTGGAAAATGCCTGGGCCAGGCACCAGGCGAACCACCTGGCGCTGGAAGCCGGCCTCGAAGCTCTTGGGCTTGAGCTGATCGTACCCAAGCACAGCCGCCTGCCTCAGCTGAATTCCGTTATTATTCCCGAAGGTGTGGACGAAGCCACCATCCGCCGGCAACTGCTGGATGAATACCAGTTGGAAATTGGCGCAGGTCTCGGCCCACTGGCCGGCAATGTATGGCGCATCGGCCTGATGGGTTACGCTTCCAACCGTAAAAACGTACTTTTTTGCCTTGGAGCGCTGGAAGGTGTGTTAAACCGGTCTGGCGGCGTAGCGGAAGCGAGGTCAGTCTACTCTGCTTTGTAGAAATTCACTGGCGCATAAACTGTAAGAGGTCGCTTGCGGCCGAAACGGCCTGGAAAGATCGGCCGCAAGCGACCTCTTACATTTCACAGCCCCGCGTGCCAAAGTAAGAAGGAATGACGGAATATCTGACAGCATCAAGTAAGGAAGGCACTCTGGAAATCAATGTCCAGAACGACTGGCTGTTCAAAAACATTCCTGATCTGACCGAAGCACTGGACCGGATCATGCCGGACCAGGAAAGAAATGTCGTGTTCAAGTGCGGTGGCTTGCAGGAATTCGACCTGTCCAGCGCCTGGCTGCTGTACGACAAATCGCTTGAGTTCGAAGAACTCGGATTGAATACGGAATTCCAGGGATTCAGGGCGGCCCATTTCAAGTTTCTGCAACACATCATTGATGCCGCGGCGGTCAACGAATACATTCCCGGTTTTTTTGACCGGAAACCGGATCCATACTGGCGAAAAGCCGTCGAGAAGCTCGGCGAGAACACCATTGAGGCAGTTGAGTCTACCGGGTATATTGCCCGCGCCGTGCTCGATGGCGTCAAGCGGCCTTCCCGGCTGCTTATCGGTGAAACGATCCGGCAGGTTCATGATACCGGAGTGGCCGCCATCCCCATTGTCGCCACGGTCTGCTTCCTGATGGGTATCGTGATGGCTTACCAGAGCGCACTGCAACTGGAGCAGTTCGGGGCCAACATCTTCATGGTGGACCTGGTAGCCAATTCCATATTCCGCGAGATCGGCGTTTTGCTGGCAGCCATCATGGTCGCCGGCCGCTCGGGCTCGGCCTTTGCCGCTGCGCTGGGCACAATGAAACTGAATGAAGAAGTCGATGCACTCCGCGTGATGGGCCTCAATCCCAACCAGATCCTGATTATTCCCCGCGTGCTGGGCCTGGTGATCGCCCTGCCCCTTTTGACCTTGTTTGCCGATGCAGCAGGGCTGGCCGGCGGGGCCTTCATTGGCGCTACCGTACTGGACATCAACTGGCTGATGTTTACTGAGCGACTGGCCTATACGATCGATGTAAACGATGTCCTGGTCGGTCTGAGCAAGGCGCCGGTGTTCGCCTTCCTGATCGCGGTAACAGGAACATTACGTGGCATGCAGGTCAATAGCTCAGCCGAAGAATTGGGGAGACTGACGACCGTTGCCGTTGTCCAGTCCATTTTCCTGATCATCGTGGCGGATGCCTTGTTCACCATCATTTATTCCAGGCTGGGCTTCTAACAGAACCTATGACCGAAAATATTATTTCAATTCGCGGACTGGTTAACCGTTTCGGTACACAAACGGTACATGACCAACTGGATCTGGAAATCCGGCGGGATGAAATCCTGGGCATTGTCGGCGGCTCGGGGGCGGGCAAATCCGTGCTGTTGCGCAGCATACTTGGTCTGCACAATCCCAATGCAGGATCAATCGAAGTCCTGGGTCAGAAAATCCGGTACCAGAAACCGGGCCCCCATAAAGATTGGGGAGTACTGTTCCAGAGCGGGGCCTTGTTGTCCGGCCTGACGGTCCAGGAAAACGTCGAACTGCCCATCGCACTGCACTCCAATATGTCACTCGAAATGCGCCGCGAGCTGGCCATACTGAAAATCTTCATGACCGGCCTGGACATGACTGCCGCCGGCAAATACCCCTCGGAACTGTCCGGTGGCATGCGCAAACGCGCCGGCCTGGCCAGGGCCCTGGCGCTGGACCCGAAAATCCTGTTTCTGGATGAACCCACGGCTGGCCTGGACCCGATCGCCGCCACGGAATTCGATGAACTGGTAAGCTACCTGCATGACAACCTGGACCTCACCATCGTAATGATTACTCACGACGTTGATACCTTGTTCGGGATCTGCAACCGTGTGGCAGTGCTGGTTAACAAGGTCATCGTCGTCGATACTCTGGAAAACATAGTCGCCAACGAAGACCCCTGGATACAGGAATATTTCGGCGATCCACGCGCCATGAGGGCAAGAAAAGCCATGCAGGACCGGTTAAAAAAACATGTTCAAAGGCAATAACAACTTTGTCGTCGGATTGTTCGTCAGCGTATCCATCGCTGTTTTTGTCGGTTTTGTCCTGTGGCTGACCGGCCGCAGCGGCGTGGAGGAAATGGAAAATTATTCGATGATGTTTCATCGCGATGTCAGCGGGTTGTCCATCGGTGGTCCGGTGAACTTCATGGGGGTCAATATCGGTACAGTGACCAGGATGGAATTGGTCCAAAATGAAAATATGAACGTGCGTGTGGATATCGAGATACTGGAAACCACACCGGTGGACAGCGGAACCTTCGCCAGCCTGGCCTTCCAGGGCATTACCGGCGTAGCCGTAATCAACCTGAGCAGTGACCCGGGTTTGCATGACCCGATAGTCCATGCGCCCGGTCACGAATTCCCGGTGATCCCGGTGCGTGATGTCGGCCTTGCCGCCCTGCTCTCCAGTGCGCCCAAGATCATGGACCAGATGGATGACCTGCTCACCCAGGCCAACCAATTGCTCGGTGAGCAAAATCGTGCGGCAATCGCCAGTACACTGGAGAACCTGCAGTTGATGGTTTCCTCTCTCGCGGAAAGCCGTGAAACGATTGCCAGACTGCCGTCCGACCTGGAGCGTACACTGGCCGGAATCGAGGCAACGGTTGACCGCTTTCAGGGCATCCTCAAAGACGCCGAGCCAGGCCTGTCATCCATCGTCGGCAACATCGACCTGACCAGTGAAAACCTGGCCAGCCTGACGGCACGGCTGGATAACTGGATGGCGGAAAATGAAGCCAGTCTGCAGCGCTTTGTCGAAGAAGGTTTGGGTGAAGCCCCGGAATTGATCAGCAGCGCCAGGCACGCGCTGCGTCAACTCGAAAAATTACTGCAGGAAATGCAGGACAGCCCTTCGCAACTCATCCACCGCGTACCCGAAGATGCCTTGGAGATTGACCCCTGAAATGAAGAAAATAACAGCCATCATGGTCCTGTTGGCCGTGACCGTTCAAATCACTGCCTGCAGTGGCCTGCTGACCAGCGACAAGGAGGCCAGGCAAATTTACCTGCTGGAACCCTATACCGGGTATTCCGGCGCAGATACGGACGAGGCATGGCCTGCACTCGTTATTTCAGTGTCTGCTGTTCCAGGCCTCGATACAGACCACATCCAGGCGCTGGGCAGCGATGCCCGGCTGATCCAGTACGCCAATGCACGCTGGACGGATTATTTGCCTGAGGTTTTAACTTCAGTTATACGCCGGTCACTGGCTTCGGCAGGGCGGTTCGAGACGGTGAAGACCACCATTGGCAATGATATTGACCATTGGAAACTCAAGCTGGAAGTCCAGCAGTTCTATGGCATTCTCGACGCGGCAAACGGGACTTCTTCGGTCAAGGTCCGTTTCGAGGGTGACCTGCAGTGCCGCGGCCAGGAACATCATTTGCAACTGGATGCTTCAAAGCCTGTCCAGGAAGACCGCCTTGCAGTAGTGGTAAGCGCACATCAACAAGCCCTTGACGACACCAGCAGGCAGCTAATGGAACATGTCATCAATTTTTGTAAGTAAACGCTCCCCTTTCTTCTTGAACAGTGTCCTGTAGATGAACTCCCGCTTATCAGCAATTCGGTCTGCTGCAGCGGCTATCCTGCTCGTCAGCGTGCTCCAGGCCTGTGCCTCACTGGACCCCGACTACGAGCAGCCCACCGTCATCTTAAGTTCGCTGAAGGCCATTCCCTCCGAAGGAATGGCGCCCGCTTTCGAGATCGGACTTCGCATCATCAACCCAAACCGCCAGCCTTTGCGGCTGGAAGGTGTCGTCTACACCATCTCGCTGCAGGGTCACGAACTGGTCAAAGGCGTGGGCAAGGACTTTCCCCTGATCGAAGGCTACAGCGAAGGAACCGTCACTCTCACCGCCAGCGCCAATCTGCTGGCCGGCATCCGGTTCGTTCGCGACATGATGAATTCACCGGGAGAGCCCCTGGATTACGAATTCAAGGCCAGGCTGGACCTGGGTGGTCTTTACCCGTCGCTGAGAATCTCAGAAACCGGCAAGCTCGATCTCGGGAATCAGGGCAGGGACAAGTAACCGGGATCAAGGATAGGCATCAAGTTTCGGACTTGAATGCCTGCAAACCGCGATCAGCCGCGAGCGGGCGCTGATGGTTCTTGTAAGAGCGTCCTTGGGCGCGAACTGTGCTTGTCAAACAGGCGCAAGCTGTAGACGAACCCTTCGGCCGCAAGCGACCTCTTACACAAAATCCAGCAACAGCGAGCCGCCGTCCACCTGGTCACCTGCCTGAAAGTAAAATTCGCTCACCAGGCCATCGGCCGGTGCGCAAAGCGTGTGCTCCATCTTCATGGCTTCCATGATGATTACGGGCTGATCCTTTTTCACCTCTGTACCAGGCTCCACCAGCAGTTTCACAATTACACCATTCATGGGGGCGTTGAACGCGCCTGCCCGGGCAGAAATGTCTTCTTCTCCATAGTCAGCTTGTGCGAGTGAAAATTGCATGGCGCCCTGCTCAGTAAACAGAGTAAAAAGTCCATCATGCGGCACCACCACCACGCGGCGCCGATAGCCGTCGATATCAGCGTAGAGTTCATTGCCGTTGAGTTCGCCGGTCACCATCACGGATTTTGCGCCCACGGTGATGCGAAAACGCCTGTTGCTTCCGCTGCCGATTTCCTCCACCGGAACGTCGTATTCTTTTCCATTCAGAACAATGGCCCCGGTGTGCAAGGCCGGCTCATTCAGCCGCCAGGCATTGCTGGCGTTCCAGGGTGAAAAGGGGTCGGTGCTGCTGGCTCGTGAGCGCGAAGACTGTTCCATCCTCAGCAACAGGTACAGCGATGCCAGCGGCAAGTCCTGCACCCGGTCGGTTTCCGAATCGTGGAACAGCAAATCCCGGTGGTTTTCAATAAAACCGGTATCCAGATCCCCTTCCACAAAAGGCTGGCTTGTGGCCAGGTTGTAAAGGAAAGAAATATTGGTCGTCACGCCGCTGACCCGGTATTCGGACAGGGCTCTGGCCAGCCGGACCAGGGCTCGTTCACGGTTCTCATCCCACACGATCAACTTGGCGATCATCGGATCGTAAAACACGCCGACTGCGTCACCTTGCAGCACACCCGTGTCCACCCGGACATGCCGGTTTTCTTCGGGAGCCTGCAGGTAGGTCAGGGTTCCGGTGGCGGGTAAAAAATCGTGATCCGGGTCTTCCGCGTATATGCGCGCCTCGAAAGCATGGCCGTTGATTTCCAGATCATCCTGCTGCAAAGGCAGGGGTTCACCCGATGCAATCCGTAACTGCCATTCCACCAGGTCCTGCCCGGTGATCATCTCGGTCACGGGATGCTCCACCTGCAAGCGGGTATTCATTTCCATGAAGTAGAAAGACCCGTCCCGATCGAGCAGGAACTCCACCGTGCCGGCGCCCTCGTAGTTGATGGCCCGGGCGGCCTGAACGGCTGTCTGACCCATCTGCTGCCTCAGCTCCGGGCTCATGCCCGGCGCCGGCGCCTCTTCAATCACCTTCTGGTGCCGGCGTTGCACGGAACAGTCACGCTCGAACAGGTAAACCGCATTGCCGTGACCGTCACAAAATACCTGGAATTCCACGTGCCGGGGCCGGGTCAGGTATTTCTCGACCAGTAAATCCTCATTGCCGAAACTGGAAGCCGCTTCGCGCCGGGCAGCGTCAAAGGCCTCGTCAAATTCCTCAGGGTTGGCGACCAGGCGCATACCCTTGCCACCACCACCGGCCACGGCTTTGAGTAATACGGGATAACCCATCTCGTCTGCGGCGTTCCTGATCTTCCCGGCAGACTGGTCATCACCGTGATAACCCGGCACCACCGCAACACCCGCCTCCAGCATGATCGTCTTGGCTGCTGACTTGGAGCCCATGGCTTCGATCGCAGCTTCAGGCGGACCGATAAAAACAATGCCGTGCGCTTTGCACATACGGCTGAATCCGGCATTTTCTGACAGGAAACCATAACCGGGATGAACCGCTTCGGCGCCGGTCTGCACGCAAGCCTCGATGATCCGATCACCCACAAGGTAAGATTCACGCGGCGGCGCCGCACCAATATGAACCGCCTCGTCAGCCATTGATACATGCAGGGCATTGCGGTCCGCATCGGAATAGACCGCCACGGTCTTCACACCCATCCTGCGCGCGGTACGGATCACCCTGCAGGCGATCTCACCGCGGTTGGCGATCAGGATTTTCTTAAACACCTGTCTCTCCCATCACATTCTGAATACGCCAAAGCGGGTTTCGCCTATGGGCCGGTTGAGTGAAGCAGAGATGGCCAGGCCCAGAACCTGCCGTGTCTGCGCGGGGTCGATAACACCATCATCCCACAGCCTGGCGGAGCCGTAATAAGGGTGACCCTGCTCCTCGTACTTGTCCAGGATGGGTTGTTTGAATGCCATTTCTTCCTCCGCAGACCATGCTTCCCCGGCCCGTTCTTTCTGGTCACGCTTGACCTGGGCCAGCACACCCGCAGCCTGCTCGCCACCCATCACGGAAATACGTGCATTGGGCCAGGTGAACAGAAAACGGGGTTCGTACGCGCGGCCGCACATGCCGTAGTTGCCTGCTCCATAGGAGTTCCCGATGATCACCGTGAACTTGGGAACCTGCACACTGGCCACTGCAGTCACCATCTTGGCGCCGTGCTTGGCAATACCGTCCGCTTCATATTGCTTGCCCACCATGAAACCAGTGATGTTCTGCAGAAAAACCAGAGGGATTTTACGCTGGCCGCACAACTCAACAAAATGCGCACCTTTCTGGGCAGACTCACCGAACAGGATGCCGTTATTGGCAACGATCCCGACCGGGTAGCCATGGATGCGCGCAAAGCCGCAGATCAGCGTGGCGCCATACAGCGTTTTGAATTCATCAAATTCCGATCCGTCCACAACACGAGCAATCACTTCGCGGACATCGTAGGACTTTTTCGGATCGCTGGGGATAATGCCGTAGATCTCACTGGCGTCAAACACGGGTTCTTTTACTTCGCGAACATCCAGTCCGACCGGCTTCACCCTGTTCAGCCGGTTCACTGCCCGGCGCACCAGTTTCAGGGCGTGGTGATCATTTTGTGCAGAATGATCG
>JAIVWI010000089.1:0-12026 GCA_048636595.1 Oceanospirillum sp.
TGCAGGGTCACGGTGGTCCCTACATCCTTCAGCGCGTAATGGAACGGGTCATGCAACTGGGCGCGCGCGCGGCCCGCCCCGGAGAGTTTTCCGAGCGTGCTTTTCTCAATGACAAGATGGACCTTGTCCAGGCCGAGGCCATAGCTGACCTGATTGATTCGGGGACAGACGCTGCAGCGCGTGCGGCGCAACGCAGCCTGCAGGGTGTTTTTTCAGAACGTGTGAACCACCTTCGGACCGCCTTGATGCAATTACGTGTTTTTGTCGAGGCAGCGATTGATTTTCCGGACGAAGAAATTGATTTCCTGGCTGAAAGCGATGTACTCCAGCGTCTGCACCAGGCCCGCGAGGAACTCACCGGCCTGTTGCACGAGGCACGCCAGGGAAGATTGCTGCGGGACGGGATTGTACTGGCCATCATTGGCCGGCCCAATGCGGGTAAATCCAGCCTGCTCAATGCCTTGTCCGGCCAGGAAAGCGCTATCGTTACTGAAATACCCGGCACCACCCGGGATGTGCTCAGGGAGCAGATCGAAATTGACGGGATTCCCGTTCATCTTGCCGATACGGCAGGCATTCGTGAAACCACCGACCGGATTGAAGTGGAGGGTGTCAGGCGCGCGCGCGAGGCACTGGAATCTGCGGATATCGTGTTGCTGGTCGAGGACGCCAGCGAAGCGCCAGGTGGGAAACAGGCGGGCGGGCAACAGGATCTTGCCGCGGAGTTACCGGCCCATGTCAGGTATATCCGGATAGGCAACAAGGCTGACCTGCTGGATTCAGCTGACCTGAACAGGGTAACCCGGGCTGCGGCGGGGCCGGATGTCTGGATTTCCGCAAAAACCGGGCAGGGAATCGATGACCTGAAAACCAGGATTCTCGAGGAGCTCGGGGCGGCAGACCAGGCGGAGGGGAGTTTTTCAGCACGGCGCAGACATGTCGAAGCCTTGAAAAGAGCAGGGGGCCACCTTGAGGCCGGCAATGCACGCATGGAAGAAAACATGTCCGGTGAGTTGTTGGCAGAAGAATTGCGGCTTGCTCAAAACGCCCTGGGGGAGATCACCGGCGAAGTCCTGCCAGATGACCTGCTGGGGGAGATCTTTTCCAGTTTCTGCATTGGTAAGTAATGCGCGGACCTCTTACATCAGGCTTCGCAGTAAACCTCGTGTAGCAGCCCAATCACGCTCATGGCCGGGCTGTCGGCCAGGCGATAGTAAATCGTCTGGCTTTCCCGCCGCGTATTGACCAGGCCCTGTTCGCGCAGCACAGCAAGGTGCTGCGAAAGAGCGGACTGGCTCAACTTGATCCGCTTGTTGAGTTGTCCCACGGAAAATTCACCCTCAGTGAGGACGCACATAATCATCAACCTGCTCTCATTGGCCAGGCCTTTGAGCAGGGTGACTGCTTCGGTAGCATTTTGCTGCATGGCGTCAAAGTCCATACGGGTTGTACCCCCGGGTTTTGAAGCTACATTCATAAGCTGACTATATTTGCAATTCGTCTAAATTACAAATATCTTAATAAGAGATATCTTATGTAATGAGAGGGCACGCTTGTATCCATGAAAATTACCCCGTTTTATGAGAATCATTCAGGAGAACCAGTATGAAAACTATTGTAGTGCTTGGAGGGGGCGTTGGCGGGCTGGCCGCAGCATTTGAACTCAAGGATGAGCTGGGTCAGGATAACGAAATTGTTCTGGTGTCCGATCAGGATAATTTCGAATTTACACCCTCAAATCCCTGGGTGGCCGTCAAGTGGCGCAAACCGGGGGACATCCGGCTGAACCTGGTCGAGTTGATGCCCAAACACGGCATTCGTTTTGTCGGAAAAGCCGTCAAACGTGTCCAGCCGGAAAGCCACAACCTGTTGCTGGAAGATGACGAAGTTTTGCCCTACAACTACCTGGTCATCGCCAGCGGACCGAGACTGGCGTTTGATGAAATACCCGGGCTGGGTCCCGATGGCCATACACACTCCGTGTGCAAGACAGCCCACGCAGCAGAAATGGCAAAAACGCTGGAAGATTTCTGCGCAAATCCGGGCCCGATTGTAATAGGGGCGGCCCAGGGTGCTTCGTGTTACGGGCCGGCCTACGAATATACCTTCATAATCGAAACGGAGTTGCGCAAACGCAAAATTCGCGACCAGGTTCCCATGTATTACGTCACACCAGAGCCTTATATCGGCCACCTCGGTCTGGATGGCGTGGGTGACACCAAGAGCATGCTCGAATCCGAAATGCGGGAGCGACACATCAAGTGGTTCACCAATGCCCGGATCGACAAAGTTGATGCAGGCGTCATGCACATAACCCAGGTCAATGAAGACGGGTCCGACAAAGTCAGCCATGAGCTGGAATTTGCACATTCCATGATTCTGCCGGCCTTTACCGGAATTGATGCGGTCATGGGGATCGACGGCCTGTCGAACCCCCGTGGGTTTATCATCGTTGATGAACACCAGCGCAATCCCACCTTCCATGACATTTTTGCGGTAGGTGTCTGTGTTGCGATTCCGCCGGTCGGCCCGACACCCCTGCCGGTCGGTGTGCCCAAGACGGGATACATGATCGAATCCATGGTGACGGCCACCGTGAGTAACATCAAACTGCAAATTGCCGGGGAGGAACTGACCCACAAGGCGACCTGGAACGCGTTCTGCCTGGCCGATTTCGGCGATCGCGGCGTGGCCTTCATGGCGGTGCCGCAAATCCCGCCGCGCAACGTCAACTGGTCAGGCTCGGGCAAGTGGGTGCATTGGGCCAAAGTGGGTTTCGAGAAGTACTACCTGCGCAAGATGCGCCAGGGTAAAGTCGAGCCCTTCTTTGAAAAATTTGCCCTGCGCCTGATGGGCGTGCAAAAACTCAAAGGCTCAATGTAGTCGATCGCAAGCCACCTGTAAGGGCGTCCTTGGGCGCGATCAGCCTGTCGGCCGCAAGCGACCTCTCACAGTTGGCCTGTAAGAGCGTCCTTGGGCGCGACCGGGCTTTTTGCCGTATTACTGAGCTATTTCCAGGGTGGATTCCCTATCGAACTGTTTCATCGCCTGGTCAAAACCACCCACGTTGACAACCTGTGTATAACCCAGGCCCTCAAGGGTTTCTTTCGCGATTCCAGACCGCCGGCCGCTCCGGCAATACACATAAATCGAGGCGTCCTTGTCGCCGGTTAGCGCAGAGATGCCTTCGGCGATTTCAGTGTAAGGAATGTTCACAGCTTCAGAAACATGCCCGCTGGTGAATTCATTCGTGGTCCTGACGTCGATCCAGATCGGGTCGGCTGCCAGCAAGGCCGGGGAAAACAACAGTGACAGGCACAGGGACAACAATTTTGCGTGAAAACCAGACTTCATCAGAATCTCCATTATTCAAGAATTGCTAATATAAAACATTCTAATATAAGAAGGGTGGTTTTTGTAAGAGCGTCCTTGGGCGCGACCTGCGCTTGTCAATTTGGCGCAAGTTGTAATCAAACCTTTCGGCCGCAAGCGACCTCTTACAGTCCCTACACGATTATTCGGCGGACACCATGTTCTCGAGCGCGTCCTGGGTTGCACCGGGCGCTGATATCAGCTTGGTGAAGCCATGCTCACCCATCATGCTCAGATCAGGGAAGTGAACCGCCATGCGGAAACGCATATGAAGCGCCTCGACTTCCTTACCACTTACCAGGACTTCATACGGGAAGTAGGCGACCTTGCTGTAACCCTCATAATCAACGATGGACATTTGGAAAGTAGAATCGATGTCCTCTTCTTCGTCGTTAGTCGCTTTCATTCCGACGCCGAATACGGACTGGTCTTTTCCGGGAATATCGATGCGGTAGATCTGTGTCAGGGCGTCACCTTCAACGGCAAGGCCCTTTTCAACAGCCGCCAGCGCCGCCTCGTGGCTTTCGAACGAGCCCAGTTCTGAAGGGTCGTCAAACCGCTGCATGGCCATCATGTAATGATATTTCGCCAGTTTCTTGGCGGTCATTTTCTTCTTCGCACCGAAGGTTTCCATATTGCCAAGCACCTGGCTCAACTGGTCGTAAACGCTTTGCAGATCACCTTCCAGCCGGTAGGCGTGTTGAATATACAAGGGGTTGACAAAGGCGACCTCGGTTTTATCATCCCTGAGCGAGACAGAGACCCGCTGGCCGGCGCCGTAGCCGCCTTTTTCAGAAAGCGCCGCGACAGCCATCAGGTTCTGGCTGGTCACCACGATCACATTGGTGTTCTCTATCGGGGAATACTGGCCGACAACCATGAACCCGGCTTGTTCCAGGGCGGATGTCGTGGCTTCGGTCTGTTCATCCAGGCCGGCATCATTCACCGAGGCGAGAACGAAAGGCTGGTATGTTGTTTCGGCGGCAACGGGGCCGGCCATCAGCAATGAAACCAGTAGAATGAGGGAAAATTTTATGTTCATGGTAATTCCTTGTTTTTGAAATCGCCCGGACAATCCGGGAGTCTCATCAGTATAATGATCGAAGTAAATGTTAGATTTTACAAATAATTTTTCAAATCGCTTGATTCGGGTCAAGTTCGTGGGCCATGAACAGAAAAGAACACTGGGATAAAGCACATGCCGCACGACACCCTCGTGAGGTGAGTTGGTACCAGCAGTTACCTGCCTTGTCGCTAAGGATGATACAGAATTCGAACATGGCCATCGACACTCCACTTATCGATGTCGGCGGCGGCGCTTCCTTGCTGGTGGATTTTCTCCTGGAAGAAGGCTACCGGGACATTACGGTACTCGACCTGTCAGGCATTGCGTTGAAGAAGGCCCGCCGCCGGCTGGCTGACCAGGCTTCACGGGTTGAATGGATTGAACAGGATATAACCCGCTTCGAGGCGGAGCGAAAATACGGCCTGTGGCATGATCGTGCCTTGTTCCATTTCCTTACCCTCGAAAATGACCGGGAGAAGTATATCCAGGCGCTTCTAAAAGCGCTTCAACCCGGGGGGCAGCTCGTCATTTCCACCTTTGCGATTGGTGGGCCGGCAAGATGCAGCGGCCTGGACATTGTCCAGTACGATGCCCGGAAGCTGGAACGGGAGTTGGGTGAGGAATTCACTCTGCTGGAACAGGAGCAGGTGCAGCACCAGACACCGGCGCAAAAGGATCAGTTGTTTGGTTTTTATAGATTCATCAGGCATTGAAGCAAATTCCCGGTTTCGTTGGTCGTGCTTCCAGCGCATACCTTGTATGGCAAGACGGCAGGGCCGGGGTGTTGGTTGATGCCGGAGCCGCCAGGAAACTGCATGCCCCGGCCAGCGTTATCGGTCAGATGGCGGAAAAGAGCAACGTAGAGACGCTGGTGCTAAGCCACTTCATGTCTCGCAGCCTGAATGATTTGGATAACAGCCTGGCAAAAATCAGGTTAAAATTCGCGGGCGAAATCATTCTTGCCGAAGATCTTCAGTGTTTGAGCTTGGAAAATACCTTAAATAATTCTAATATAAAAAAATGAACAAAGAAATCCAGGTCAACCCCGAACAAATGGCCTCTGCGGCCTCCCAGGCCAGCGAACTGATGCGAACCCTGGGGCACAAGGATCGCCTGATGATCCTGTGTCACCTGATTTCGGGTGAAAAGTCTGTTGGAGAGCTTGCCGGCTTGCTGGAAATTCCCCAGTCGCCACTTTCCCAACACCTGGCGCGCATGAGAAAAGAGAGCCTGGTGACAACCCGGCGCGAGGCACAGACTATTTATTATTCAATTGCCAGCAGTGAGGCTGCGCGCATGGTTGAACTGATGCATGAACTCTATTGCAGTGAACCCGGCATGCGCCTGACCGGTTGAACGTAAAAAAGTACCTTATTCGGGACCTTTTTCCTTATCGTATATGATCAGAATCATAATAAGATAAAAATTCGTCTGGCTTTACTAATAATTAACATATTAGAATGGTTTAAATTAGAAAATTTTCAGCAACAGTTGACGGAGACACTCATGAAAAGATATTTCAGCTGGATTATTGCAGCCAGTTTCTTTGTTGGCGTTTTTGCGGCAGGCAACGCATTCGCTACCAACGGCTACTTTACCCACGGCACCGGCACCAAGAACAAAGCCATGGCGGGCTCCGGCATCGCGATGCCTGAAGATGCCATCGACGTTACCAACAACCCGGCGGTTGCTCCTTTTGTCGGCGATCAACTGATATTCGGTGCAGCCCTGTTCAGCCCCATTCGTAAATACGACACCACAGATAGCCTGCTTAACGGCCATTTTGGTGCAATCACAATTGGTCCCAACGCCCTGAAGAGCAAAACCAATTACTTTATCATTCCACACATTGCCAAGAGTTGGCAACTGAGCAATGATAGTGCCTGGGCGCTATCCTTCTACGGTCGCGGTGGCATGAACACAGACTGGAAGGGTGGAACGGCGACCTTCGATCCTGACGGCCCAGGCCCGGCGGACCCGACAACCTTTGACGGTACTTACGGGGCGGGAAAGGCTGGCGTGAATTACAGCCAGGCGTTCCTGGACGTAACCTGGGCCAAGAAAATGAACGACAGGCTGTCGCTGGGTATCGCAGGGGTCTTTGTGGCGCAGATGTTCAAAGCCAACGGCGTCATGTCCTTTGCTCCCCTGACTGAGACCTTTGCCAGGAGCGGGGGCATGGAATTCCCCGCCAATTTGTCTAACAATGGCACCGACTGGTCCTTTGGCGCCGGCCTGAAAATTGGCCTACACGCGCCGATCAGCGATGTGCTGAGTTTTGGAATTTCTTACCAGACCAAGATCTGGATGAGTGAATTTGACGACTATGCCGACCTGTTCGCAGGGCAGGGTGACATGGATGTTCCAGCTGACCTGAAAATAGGCCTGACTTTCCGCGCCAGTGAAAACATTGCGCTGAATTTCGACATTGAGCATATCTGGTACAGCGATATCGATGCCATCGCCAATCCCATCCAGGATCTTTTCAACTGCCCTTCAATTGCCGGGCCGGACGGCGTGTTTTCCAATTGCCTGGGTGGTGATGACGGCGCAGGCTTTGGCTGGGATGATATGACCGTGTACAAGGCCGGACTTGTCTGGAAGGCCGGAGAAGACTGGACCTGGCGCTTTGGATACAGCTATGGGAAACAGCCTATTCCGGATAGCCAGATGTCCTTCAACATCCTGGCGCCTGCCACGATTGAAAGCCACATCACGGCCGGTTTCACCCTGAGCAGGGTCAAGAACCGCGAATGGAATGTCGCGTTTATGTATGCGCCCAATAATAAAATTTCGGGTCCTCAAAACTTCGACCCAACCCAGGACGTTACGTTGCAAATGTACGAGTGGGAAGTGGAGGTCAGCTACGGCTGGAGATTCTAGCCCACATATTGCACGAAGACGCACCAGGCTAATTGTCTGACCAACTTTAGCAAGCCGGCGCCATTTGGCGCCGGCTTTTCTATGTACGAAAAACCCGGCCAGTAAAGCGCTGACCGGGTTGGAGGGTGGAGCGGCGTTAAGCGGACTTCTTAAGAAGAAACTTGTAAACGCCGCCCTCTTCGCTGTGTTCCAGCAGTTCATTTCCGGTGGTGCGGGCAAATGCCTGGAAATCGGCCACTGAACCCGGGTCGGTGGAAAGTATTTCCAGGGTTCCACCATCGGGAACGTCCTTCAGGGCTTTCTTGGCCTTGAGGATCGGGAGCGGACAATTCAGTCCTTTTGCATCTAATACTTTATCTGCCATGTTTGTTTCCTTTTTTAAAAAGATTCTCCAAGGTGCGAGGAGCCTGTTTTCTAAATAAACAAATTAATGTGGGACTTGCCGGCTATCTCCACCCAGGTCGCAGCACCACCAATTTCGACTCCATCGATCATGTCATCCTTGCTGTATTCGAACAAGTCCAGGGTCATCTGGCACGCGATCAGGCGTACCTCCGCCTCCACAGCCATTTCCCGCAGCTCATCGATAGAAGCAACACCTTTCTTCTTGATCAGGTTCTTCATCATCACAGTAGCCATACGATCAACGCCCGGGATAGCTGACATCAGGTTTGGCATACCCATGTGCCCCCCCATCATGGGCATTTTCATCGCCGTATTGCCGAGTGAAGTCACTTTCAGGTCAAGCTTCTTGAACAACAGGGGTAAGCCGTAGAAGGTGAAGAACATCGTAACATCCATGCCCATGGCTGCCGCGGTTGTGCTGAGGATGAAAGGTGGATAAGCCCAGTCAAGACTGCCCTTCGTGACGATGATGGACATGGAATTCGGATTAATACCGTTTCCGCCGTTGTTTTCTTCTGACATGAGCTATGAGCCTCCATGAAAAAGCGAGAATAAGGGAATCTATTATATACAGATTTCATTTATTAGGGAAACCGAATACTATGGAGAGCCCTTGTGGTTCAAAAACAGCAGCGATCAGGAGCGTCAAGCCATTTTTACAGAAACTCTCCGCGAGCCGGGCCGTGCACTTGAAATGGGACCGGAACAACGGCCCGCTGCTTTCATAGGAAGCCAGATTTACCGCAACGAAGCATTCGGCAGTCACCACCCTTTGTCCATACCGCGGGTCGCGGGTGTCATGGATATCTGCGCCATGCTCGGCTGGCTGGGAGATGATGTATTTCACGACAGCCCTCCCGCCACCGTGTCCCAACTGACCCAGTTTCACGAGGCGCATTATGTGCAAGCGCTGAAGCGGGCGGACGAGGAGGGCCGTGTAGAAAAGGAAGTGCGCGAACGCTACCGGATCGGAACCATGGAAAACCCCGTCTTTCCCGGTTTGTTCCAGCGGGCGTCAACCGCGGTCGGCGGATCGATCCTGGCTGCGCAACTGGCCCTGGAAGGCAAAGTGGCTTTTCATCCTGCGGGGGGAACACACCACGGCAGGCCGGACCGGGCGAGTGGGTTCTGTTATTTCAACGATCCGGTGTTTTCGATCATGACGCTGCTGGACGCCGGCCTCGATCGCATACTCTATGTGGATTTGGATGCGCATCATGGTGATGGTGTGCAGGATGCGTACGCGGAGGATCCGCGCGTACTCACGATATCGATCCACGAAGAAAAACGCTGGCCGCGCACGGGACCGGTAACGGATCGTGCCGGTGGCGCTGCTCGCAATCTGCCGGTACCACGCGGTTTTAACGACAGTGAGTTATCGCACCTGATGAATCACGCGGTGCTTCATCTTGGACGGGAGTTCGAACCACAGGCGCTGGTGATAACCTGTGGAACCGATGCACTGCAAGGTGACCCCCTGTCCGGGATGGCGCTCAGTAATGCAGGCCTGTGGGCTGCGGTTGAGCAACTGCTCGAGCTTTGCGATCATAACGTGGTGCTCGGTGGTGGTGGCTATAATCCCTGGACAGTTGTACGCTGTTGGAGCGGGCTTTGGGGCCGCCTGAGTCATCGCGAGATACCCGGGTTGCTGCCTCCGGATGCCCAGGCATTCCTGCAGGGCCTGGAGTGTGACCTGGTGGATGAAGAGGATGTCAGGCCGGAGTGGACGACCACGCTGGCGGATGAACCCAACACCGGCCCGGTGCGCGAAGAAGTCAGAACCCTGGTGGCCAAGGTCCGAGATTGAATATTGAGTACAGAGGTATGAACACGATATGGCATGGCTAGAGACAATCTCACAAATTGAAGAATTCGAAGATGCGGAATTCGACGCGGCCCTGGTCGCTGAAATGGAGCAGGCCGCGCCAGCCAGTGTTTCCAGGATGATCCGCTTCTCGACACCCACCTTCAAGGAATACGAAACTTCCGAGTTGCAGAGTTGCGGCAAGAACAGCTTTCCTGCTTTTTCAATTACCGCGGGTGGTTGTGCGCTGATGTGTGATCATTGTGAAGCCAAGATCCTCGAACCCATGATGCCGGCTATCAAGCCGGAAATGCTCGATCAAAAAGTACGGCAATTGATTGAAACGGAAGGCCTGCAGGGTTTTTTGCTCTCCGGCGGTTCCAACAAGCGGAACGAAATACGTTATTCACGTTTTTACCCGGTGGTTGAAAAGCTGAAGCGGGATTTTCCTCATCTGCGGATTGCCATTCACACGGCCCTGACCGATGAGGCAGGCGCAAAGGAAATGGAGTCAGCCGGAGTCGATGTGGCCATGCTCGACATCATCGGCGCCGAGGAGACCATCCGCGAGGTTTACCACCTGGACCGCCCGGTGGATGACTTCGAGGCGACGCTGGAGGCTCTGTGCTCAACTTCAATGCAGATCTCACCCCATATCGTCATCGGTCTTCATTACGGCCGAATCCTGGGCGAGGCCAATGCGCTGGACATTCTCAGCCGCCATTCCACCCATGCCCTGGTGCTGGTCGTGATCATGCCGTTTTATGCAAAACCAGGAACCTTTGTTACGCCGGATACGCTTGATGTAGGGCGCATTTTTCTTGAAGCAAGGCGCCGGCTTCCCGAGCGGCAGGTGCTGCTTGGCTGTGCGCGGCCACCGGGAATGCACAAGCGGGTAACGGATGCCTACGCGGTGATGGCCGGCCTTGATGGCATCGCTTTTCCGGCGGATGGTGCAGTAGCGGTTGCGGATACCATCGGGCGTCCTTTTCACCAGGCCCACGCCTGTTGTTCGATCAAGCTTGGCGATAGCATCGCAACCCTGGCCCGCTCGAGCTGCGCGGCCTGAGCATGGATTTATTCGGGAGATATTTATGAGTTGTGTTAAACAGCAGGGAGCCGAACCGGCGGCAACAGGCAAAAACGGTCTGGACTTCAATCCCTTTGAAGTCATGGAGCCGCGAACACCTGGCAAAACGCCGAAGGAATTCAGGAACGGCGCCCGGGTGAAGTCACAGAACATCGCACCGGAGGGTGTTTACCGCCCTGATTACAACATGCTCACGCCCCATATGCGCTCACCGGAATACGTTCAGATCTCCACCGCAGCGGCAATCACCCTGGGCGTGGCCCATGGCAGAATGTATCGTTGTTCCTGTACCCGCTGCCTGAACCTGTTGCTGACTTATCCGGAAGGTTGCCGTGCCAACTGCGCTTACTGCGGGCTGGCGCGCCACCGGGAAGCCGAGCGTGATTTCGCCGATCGTAATTTCATCCGTGTTGACTGGCCGGCTGTACCCATGGACGTGGTGGTGGACAAGGTGGCCAGCGACGTTGAAAACAGCCCCTTTCACCGCATGTGCATTTCCATGATCACCCACCCCCGTTCAGATGACGATACCGTGGCTGTGCTGAAAAACTGGACCGACCGCGTCGATCCGGACGCCATCCCGGTTTCGATCCTGTCCAACCCCACCACCATGAGCCGCAAGGATGTTGTGAACCTGAAAGACCTGGGGGCAGACATTTTCACCGTGGCGATCGACGCGGCTACGCCTGAAATATTTGACCGCACCCGTGGCAAGGGCGTGCAGTCACCCCACAAGTGGGATAAATACTGGGAAGTCATGCTGGATGCGCGTGATGTCTTCGGCCCGCAAAAGTTCGGCGCCCACATTATCGTCGGCATGGGCGAGACCGAATACGATGTGCTGGATTTGGTGCAGAAGCTGGTTGACCTCGGTGGTCACAGCCACATGTTCTGTTTCTTCCCCGAGGACGGTTCCTTGATGGACCACCTGCCGGCCACGCCGCGCGACCAGTGGCGCCGGGTGCAACTGGGCCGTTACCTGCTTGATTATTGTGACGGGCGAATCGACCACATGAAATTTGATGATCGGGGCCGTGTGGTGGATTTCGGCATTCCCCGGGGAGAACTCGACGACATCATCGACGCCGGGATTGCATTCCGGACTTCGGGCTGCCCGGGTAAATTCCAGGACGACATTTCAGCCTGCGACCGCCCCTACGGGGATTCACCGCCGAGCAACATCGCGAGTTACCCCTTCCAGCCGAAGAAAAAGGACATCAGGAAGATCCGCAAGCAGCTGAACATCCCCCATCAACTGGTCTGATGGTTGTCGCTAAGCCACTCAAGAAAGGGATTCTGGGCGCATAGCCCTGTTTGAAATGTGTGAATTATTTGCTGTGTCGAGTAGTTTTCCCGCCTGCGTCAATGTGTGCCTGCATGAGTTCCAGCGGCACGGGGGTTCCTAC
>JAIVWI010000090.1:0-12001 GCA_048636595.1 Oceanospirillum sp.
ACACACATAGCGCCCCAGGACGCTCCCACAAAAACTGTAAGAGGTCGCTTGCGGCCGACCGGTTCAACAACAACCTGCACTCGATCAACAAAACACATTTCGCGCCCAAGGACGCTCCCACAAAAACTGTAAGAGGTCGCTTGCGGCCGACAGGCTCTGGAATAATCGTCCGCAAGCGAACTCCTACAAGAGCGGTGGAAGCGGTTCGTTTTCGTCCATATCGCGTAACAGGCGGAAAAGGGTGCGGGCAGAGGCAGGTGGTTTTCCTCTCGATGCTTCACGTTGGGCATTGCGAATCAGCTGGCGAATGGCCTGGCCATCGGCTTCGTGTCGTTGCTGCAGTAGTTTTCCCAGTGCTGTGTCACCCGACTCCAGCAGGAAATCACGCCAGTTTTCCACCCGGTGCTGGCGTACGGTCAGCTGCCTGGCTTTGTTCTGGAACCCATCAATGGATTCCCTGATGGGGGTGGCATCGATCCGCCGGAGCTGTTTGGCAATGAACTGTAATTGCCTTTTGCCGGCGACATGGGCGCGTATTTGCCGGGCCTCGTGCACAGCTTCACGAATGGAATCTTCCAGGGGAACCCTGGCCAGCTGGGAAGAACTCAGCCTGATCAATTCAGAAGCGAGAGATTTCAGCACCTTTGCATCACGTTTGCGCTGGCTTTTACTGATAAACTCTGTTTCTGGGGAAAGCTTTTCCTTGCGTCCGTTCATTTTCTACCTGAATATTCTCATCCTGTTAAAGCAACCGCTGATTTGTTTATGGACCCGAATAAGACAAAACCTGATCAAACCATGGTAACGCAGTCACAACTCGATCGTGAAGTTGAACTTGATGCGCTTGAATCTCATGTGCTCGAGGCATTGCGCCGTGCGCGCAAAGCGGGTGCGACCGCTGCGGAAGCTTCCGCCCACACCAGCCAGGGCCTTTCAGTCGCCGTCCGCCTGGGAGAAGTGGAAACACTGGAGCATATGCAGGACCGCGGAATCAATGTCACCGTATACATCGGAAAGCGCACGGGGCATGCCAGCAGCGCCGACCTGCGCGTTCAGTCCATTGAAGCCTGCGTAGACCGTGCCATGGAAATCGCCCGCTACACCCAGGAAGACAGTTACAACGGCCTGGCCGACATTGAACTTCTGGCTACAGAATTTCCAGACCTGGACCTCTGGCATCCAGCCAGCGTGGATGCAGATACAGCCATAGAAAGGGCGCTTGCCTGCGAAGCGGCCGGCCGTGCCGACAAGAGGATTACCAATTCAGAAGGCGCTTCTTTCAATGCCGGCCTGGGGCTGGGTGTGTATGGCAACTCCAATCATTTCATCGGGAGAAGCGCCGGAACGCGTTTCGGGCAGAGTTGTATCCTGCTGGCCGGTGAGGGTTCTGGCATGCAACGGGACTACAGTTACGACAGCCGCCGCAATATGCAGGACCTGGAGTCTCCCCGGCAGACGGGAGCCGAGGCGGCCCGGCGTACGATTCGAAGGTTGAACGCCCGCAGGCTGCCGACGGGTGAGATGCCGGTGCTGTTCTCATCGGAAGTGGCCAAGGGACTGATCGGTCACCTGGTAGGTGCAATATCCGGTACGGCCTTGTACCGGAATGCTTCTTTCCTGAAAGACACGCTGGGTGAAGTTTTATTTCCCGGTTGGCTGAATATCCTGGAACGGCCCCACATGTTGCGCGGCGCCGGCAGCGCCTCATTCGATGGTGAAGGGGTGGTGACCCGGGAAAGAAAAATTATCGATGCGGGCGTTTTGCAAGGTTACGTAATGTCCAGCTATTCGGCGCGGCGCCTGGGGCTGCAAACAAGCGGAAACTCCGGTGGTGTGAGAAACCTGCTGCTGGAGCCGGGAGGTGAAGGCAGCGACGACCTGATCCGGGAAATGCAGAACGGTTTTTATGTTACCGAGGTCATGGGGCAGGGCATCAGCCTGGTGACCGGCGATTATTCGCGCGGCGCAGCAGGATTCCTGGTTGAGAATGGTGAAATTTCCTACGCGGTGGAGGAAGTGACTATCGCGGGAAATCTGCGCGATATGTTCCGTAACATCGTTGGGGCTGGTAATAAAGTAGATACCCGCGGGAACATACATGCCGGGCAGGTGTTGATCAGCGGGATGATGGTGGCCGGCGAGTGAGCGTGTTCAAACTCATGCGCGTCGTCGCGCTGCTCAGCATTTTGTTTGTGCTGGTGGTCGGCACCTGGATGACGGAGAAGCGGCTGGCCAGCTGGGATCGCCCGGCCTGGGTGGTGGTCTATCCAATTGTCGCAGACGATGCTGCGAAAACGCTTGATTATGCACAAAGTGTTGACGAGTCAACTTTCGCGGCGGTAAATGAATTCATGGCGCGTGAAGCTGGCCCCTACGGAATCAATGTGACGCCGGCGTTCTATATCCAGGTGGCGCCGGTGTCTACGGAGCTACCGCCGGAAATTCCGGACCAGTACAGCCCCGTGGCCATTGCATGGTGGAGCCTGAAGATGCGCTGGTGGGCCTCGCGCATGAGTTTTAACGATGACTATGCCGGGACCGACATTCAAATGTTCATTCTCTATCATGGCGTGAAGGACCGCACTGAAGTAGATATTTCCGTCGGTATACGCAAGGGGCGGTACGGTGTGGTCAACGCTTTCGCTACGAAGTCGATGCACCCGCGTAATATGATTATTTTCACGCATGAGTTGATGCATGTGTTCGGCGCTTCGGATAAGTACATCCGGGCCACCGGAGAGCCCGAATACCCCTTTGGATTTGCAGATCCGAACCAACACCCCCTGTTCCCTCAAAAGCGTGCTGAAATCATGGGTGTCAGGATTCCATTGAGTTCCTTTACTTCCGAGATGCCCCGGTCCCTCGAACAATGCAAAATCGGCAGGCGGACTGCGGAGGAAATCGGGTTCTTTGCACAGTTGATGGACTAATCCGCATCCCCGGCACGATATTCTTTGGATTTTCGCTGAATGAAGGCAAGAGCCATTTTCCGGGGCATCAATCTGAACAGTGTCGCGATAAACCGGTTGACGCGGCCGGGAACCGCCACGACCAGTGGCGGCTGTTTCATGACAGAGTCAATTCCGAACCGCACCACCTCATCCGCGTTCATCCACATGTAGGAAGCCATTTGGCTGGTCAGTTCGCGGCTGCCAAGGACATCGTGGAATTCCGAGTAGGTGAATCCCGGACACAGGGCTGAAACTGAAACGCCTGTATGCAGATTTTCCATGGCCAGCGATTCGGAGTACTTGATCAGGAAGGCCTTGGTGGCGCCATACAAAGTGTGCCTGGCGGAACCGGGAACCAGGCCGGCGAGCGATGCTACGTTTACGATATAACCCCGGCTCCTTTGCTGCATGCCCGGTAACAGGCGCCAGGTTAATTCGCATACCGAGGTAAGCATTACCTGCAGCGAATCGGCATGGGTTTGCCAGTCCGATTCGGTAAATGTTCCCGGCACTCCGTATCCCGCATTGTTCACCAGGAATTCAACTTCAATGGCGTCGGCTTCAAGCGCTGCCACCAGCTTTTCGCTGGCATCGGGTTGTGCCAGGTCAAACGGGTAACATCGGGATTCAACACCGTGCTCCTTGCGCAGGCGTTCGGCGAGCAGTTTGAGGCGGTCTTCGCGCCGTGCTACCAGCACCACTGGCCAGGACAACGCGGCCAGTTGATTGCAAAACTCCTCACCGATTCCGGCGGAGGCGCCCGTGACCAGGGCCCAGCCTTTTTGTTGCTCATTATTCATTCTTCTTTGTCCTTTGAATTTTCACTCGCCGATTGATGTGGCTTTGCATGATCCGTGTCAAATTCCGGTCTTTCGCATCTTGCGGTGATGGTACTTCATGGTTATGCTTGCGCGCGGCTCAAAGGATCATTCTATGCGAAGAATACTGCTTGCTGGAAATTGGAAAATGAACGGCTCCACGGAAATGGTTGAGTCGCTGTTAAACGGACTGCTGGATGCCTCGCAGCAGGAGAGTCCGGTTGATATGGCCGTGTTTCCTCCGTTCCCGTACCTGGCACAGGTCCAGTCCTTGCTGAAGGACAGCAATATTTCCTGGGGAGCCCAGAATTTGAACCCCGCAGAAAAGGGTGCATACACCGGCGATATTTCAGCTGGCATGCTGCTGGATTTTGGTTGCCGCTATGTGCTGGTGGGTCATTCTGAACGTCGCGCCCTGTTTGGTGAGAGTGACAAAGATGTCGCCATGCGGTTTGAAGCCGCCCATCGCTCTGGCCTGGAACCGGTGCTTTGTGTCGGAGAAACACTGGCTGAAAGGGAAAATGGAGAGACCGAATCCGTGGTAGAACGTCAGCTTGAAGCGGTTTTGCAAGGCAGTGGGATTGGGGCGTTCGGACGTGCCGTGATTGCCTACGAACCCGTGTGGGCCATCGGAACCGGCCAAACCGCGACGCCGGAACAGGCTCAAGCCGTTCATTCATTTATACGTAACAAAATCAGTTCACAGAATGGTACAATAGGCGGTCATATACATATTTTGTACGGCGGCAGTGTGAACGGTTCCAATGCCGCCGATTTATTTGCCCGGGAAGATATAGACGGCGGGCTGGTTGGAGGCGCTTCGTTAACGGCTGAAGACTTCCTCGCGATTCGCGATGCCGCTGTCTGATTGCTTCTCAGCTGGATGGGATTTTTATGCAGGTTTTAAATATTTTTCACGTATTGATCGCCATCGCGCTGGTTGCGTTCATATTGATTCAAAAGGGACAGGGCGCAACGGCCGGGGCTGCTTTTGGAAGCGGTGCTTCCGGAACAGTTTTTGGCGCCAGGGGCGCCAGCAATTTTCTTAGCAAGACCACCTGGGTACTGGCCGCGTTGTTCTGTACCATCAGCCTGGTCATGGCCGTGATGGTGTCACGCACATCGGCCCTGCCTGAAAATGACCTTGGAGTCATTGGAGCAGGTCAGACACAGGATCAGTCGCAGCTGGCTCCGGTCATTGAAAGTGAAGAGTTGGTGATCGACGGGAGTGCGTCAGAGGTATCCGTCAGTGCTGACGATCCAGCGGAATCCGACATGCCATTCATGGATACAGATTCAGGGGATACGACCGGCGAAGCAGTTAATGATATGTCTGGTGATTTGCCCGTGCTGGACGCCGAAGTCATTGAAAATACGGTAACAGAAGACGCCCGGGCCGTAACAGACGGCTCTGAAGGTGAAGAACCGGATACAGACGGTTCTTATTAGGGAGCAAGATCTGGCAAGGAGCAAGAACTGGCCCAAGTGGTGGAATTGGTAGACACGCTATCTTGAGGGGGTAGTGGCGATAGCCGTGCCGGTTCGAGTCCGGCCTTGGGCACCATTTTATTGACGCTTGATGATGGCGTTGTGATTTGAGAGACGAGTACACGGAGTACTAGCATGCTCGCAGAATATTTTCCGGTTCTGGTTTTTATCGTCATATCCCTTGTGCTTGGCATAGCATTGCTTGTTACCGGGGGGATTCTTGGAGGGCTTCTTGGCCCCAGGGAAGCCGACAGCGAAAAAAATTCGCCTTATGAATGCGGTTTCGAGGCGTTCGAGGACACACGCTCCCAGTTCGACGTCCGTTATTACCTCGTTGCAATCCTGTTTATTATTTTCGACCTGGAAATCACCTTTTTCATTCCCTGGGCGCTGGTTCTGGACGAGTTGGGTGTATTCGGCCTGCTTGCAATGAGTGTCTTTGTACTGGAACTCGTTATCGGATTTATCTACCTGTGGAAAAAAGGAGCTCTGGAATGGGAATGAACAACCCTGTCCCGCTGGGGCCGGTCGACGACATTCTTCGCCCCAACGCTGATCAGAATCCGCTTCTGGACCGGGGTATGGTCACCACCTCGCTGGATGCGCTGATTAACTGGGCTCGCACCGGTTCAATGTGGCCGGTGACTTTTGGCCTTGCATGCTGTGCCGTGGAAATGATGCAAGCCGGGGCCGCACGTTATGACCTCGATCAATTGGGCGTTATTTTCCGGCCCAGCCCACGGCAGTCCGACGTGATGATCGTGGCCGGTACGCTGACCAACAAGATGGCGCCGGCATTGCGCAAGGTTTACGACCAGATGCCGAACCCAAAGTGGGTGATTTCAATGGGATCCTGCGCCAACGGTGGTGGCTACTACCACTACTCCTACGCCGTTACGCGCGGTTGTGACCGGGTCATTCCGGTCGATATTTATGTGCCGGGTTGTCCACCCACGGCGGAAGCGCTGATTTACGGCATTCTCCAGTTGCAGGCGAAAATTCGTCGCGAAACCACCATCGCCAGGTGAACGCATGAGGGATACCTTAAAATCTGTTGCGGAACTTTTTACCAGTCGTTTTGGCGACTCCGTCACTGTCGGCGCCACGCAGTCCGGTATTATGTCGCTGGATATAGACGTGGAGCACTGGCTGGAAGTCTGCCGGGCCCTGAGAGATGAAGAAGACTTCGGCTACGAGCAGTTGACCGATCTTTGCGGTGTCGATTACCTGGGTTACGGCCAGTCCGAATGGGAGACTGATCACGCCAGTTCCGAGGGTTTCAGCAGGGGTGTCGACAGCCTGGGCCCCGGACGGTTTGACTGGGCTGACAGGCCCGAAGCGGATCAGGTCGAACAGCGGTTTGGTGTTGTCGTTCACCTGATTTCATTCAGGCATAACAAGCGTCTCAGGATCCGGTGTTTCGCCCCCGACGAGGGCATGCCGATTGTGCCTTCGCTGGTGGAAATCTGGAATTCAGCGAACTGGTATGAGAGGGAAGCTTTTGACCTGTTCGGTGTCGTATTCGAGGGACATCCTGACCTGCGAAGAATCCTGACCGATTACGGTTTTACCGGGCATCCATTCCGCAAGGATTTCCCCTTGATCGGCAACGTGGCTGTTCGTTACGACAGCCTGAAAAAGCGCGTCATTTACGAACCGGTTGAAATTGAGCCCCGGGTACTGGTTCCCCGGGTGCTGCGCTCGGATACGCGCTACAAGACAGATGACGTGGATCTTGCGGTTGAAGCACCCGCTTCCGCGGAGCAGGCAGACAGCGGCGAGGCAAACTGAGATGTCTGAAATACGCAATTACACGATGAATTTCGGTCCTCAGCATCCGGCAGCCCATGGTGTATTGCGCCTGATACTGGAGTTGGACGGAGAAACGATTGTCCGGGCCGATCCGCACATTGGCCTGCTTCACCGCGCCACTGAAAAACTGGCGGAAAGCAAACCATACAACCAGACTATCGGCTATCTCGATCGCCTCGATTACATGTCGATGATGTGTAACGAGCACGCCTATGTACTCGCCATTGAACAATTGCTGGGAATCGAATTGCCACCCAGGGCGCAGTACATCCGCACCATGTTTGACGAACTCACCCGGTTCTCCAACCACCTGCTGTGGATTGCCTCATGCGGCCTGGACCTGGGCGCCATGTCCATGTTCATGTACGCATTCCGTGAGCGGGAAATGGTCATGGACATGTACGAGGCAGTATCGGGTGCGCGAATGCATGCCGGATATTACCGTCCGGGTGGCGTTTATCGTGATCTGCCTGAAGAGATACCTCTTTACAAGGAAACACGCTGGACCAAGGGCAAGGACCTGAAGCGGCGCAATGAGTGGCGCGAGGGTACCCTGCTGGATTTTATTGAAGCCTTCGCCAAAGACGTACCCAGTAAAATTGACATATACGAGACCCTGCTGACAGACAATCGCATCTGGAAACAGCGTACGGTCAATATTGGGATCGTTTCACCGGAAAGGGCTTTGCAGATGGGTTTTTCGGGCGTGATGCTGCGCGGTTCCGGCATTGAATGGGATCTGCGCAAAAAACAACCCTACGCAATGTACGATCAAGTCGATTTTGATATCCCGGTTGGTGTTAACGGTGACTGTTATGACCGCTACCTGGTGAGGGTGGAGGAAATGAGGCAGTCAGCCAGGATCATCCTCCAGTGCGTGGACTGGCTGCGCGAAAACCCGGGGCACGTCATGCTCAAAAATTTCAAGATCGCCCCGCCGAACCGGGAAGAGATGAAGGATGACATGGAAGCCCTGATCCATCACTTCAAATTGTTCACCGAGGGCTATTGCGTACCCGCCGGCGAGACCTATGCAGCGGTCGAGGCGCCCAAGGGCGAATTCGGCTGCTACCTGGTGTCCGATGGTGCGAACAAACCCTTCCGGCTCCATTTCCGTGCGCCGGGCTTTGCTCACCTGTCGGGTATGGATGAAATGACCCAGGGCCACATGCTGGCGGACGCTGTTGCTATCATCAGCACGCTGGACCTGGTATTTGGCGAGGTGGATCGCTGATGGCCCAGAATAATAACGGTAGCGCCATGTTGACCGAAGAAACCCTCAAAACCATAGACCACTGGCTGGCGAAGTTTCCGCAAGACAAAAAGCGGTCTGCCCTGATCCAGGCGCTGATGGCTGCGCAGGTGCAGAACGGCGGATGGATTACACGTGAACTGACCGAAGCGGTCGCCGAATACCTGGATCTGCCACCGGTCTGGGCACACGAAATCGTCTCGTTTTATTCCATGTTCGATGACCAACCCGTCGGACGCCACAAGGTCAATATCTGCACCAATATTTCATGCTGGCTGAGGGGTGCGGAAGAACTGCTGGCGCACGCAGAAAAAAAACTGGGCGTGACACTGGGAGAGACCACGCAGGACCAGCGCATTTCACTGATCAGGGAAGAAGAATGCCTGGCGGGTTGTTGTGGTGCGCCAATGATGGTGGTTGATGGCCACTACCATGAAAACCTGGACATCGAAAAGATGGACGCCATCCTGGACGGGCTGGAGTAACTATGGCTGATCATAACGTTGTTTTCACTACTCTGGATGCCGACCAGCCCTGGTCGATGGAAACCTATTTGTCGGTGGACGGTTACCAGGCATGGCGGAAAATCCTGCAGGAAAAAACATCCCCCGAAGAAATTATTGATATCGTCAAGGCCTCGGCTCTGCGCGGCAGGGGAGGCGCTGGCTTTCCCACTGGCCTCAAGTGGAGTTTCATGCCGCGATCTGCACCGGTGCAAAAATATATTTTGTGCAACTCGGATGAATCCGAGCCCGGCACCTGCCATGATCGCGATATTCTGCGGTTCAATCCCCATGCCGTGATCGAAGGAATGGCCATCGCTGCCTATTCCATGGGTGCAACGGTAGGTTACAACTACCTGCGCGGTGAGTTTCACCACGAGCCTTTCGAACGCTTCGAGGAAGCTGTGAAAGAGGCCTATGAGGCGGGTCTGCTGGGTAAGAATATTCTCGGTTCGGGTGTCGACCTGGACATCCATACCGTCCTCGGTGCAGGCGCTTATATCTGCGGCGAAGAAACCGCCTTGATGGAGTCACTGGAAGGCAAAAAAGGCCAGCCGCGTTTCAAGCCGCCATTTCCGGCCAACTTCGGCCTGTATGGCAGGCCCAGCACCATCAACAACACCGAGACACTTGCCTCCGTGCCCTCCATTATGCGCAATGGTGCGGACTGGTTCCTGCAAATCGGCAAGCCGAATAATGGCGGACCCAAATGCTTCTCCGTGTCGGGGCACGTTAACAAGCCCGGAAACTACGAAGTCCCGCTGGGCACACCCTTTTCGGAGTTGCTGGAGCTTGCCGGCGGTGTACGCGAAGGACACAAGCTCAAGGGCGTGATCCCCGGGGGCTCGTCCATGCCGGTATTGCCTGCGGATATCATTATGAATTGCGACATGGACTTTGATTCATTGAGCAAGGTCGGCTCGGGCCTGGGCTCAGGCGCTGTCATCGTGATGGATGATTCCACCTGCATGGTCAAGGCTTGTTTGCGTATCTCGCAGTTCTACCACATGGAATCCTGTGGTCAATGCACCCCCTGCCGTGAGGGCACCGGCTGGATGCACCGCATGTTGCAGAGAATTGTGAACGGTGAAGGCGAGCAGGGTGATCTGGAGTTGCTGCGCTCTGCCGCCGGCCAGATCGAGGGTCATACCATCTGTGCTTTCGGTGAAGCGGCCGCCTGGCCTGTGCAGGGCTTTTTACGTCAATACTGGGATGAATTTGAGTACTACATAGAACATGGTCGCTCGATGGTTGAAGAACAACAGGGATTGGCGGCATGAGCGCTGGATCTAACGAAACTGTGGCTACAGAAACTGTGGTAAAAGAAACCGTGGATATGGTCAACATCGAAGTTGACGGTATTCCCATGCAAGCCCCGAAGGGCTCGATGATCATCGAGGCTACGGATAAGGCCGGCATCGAGATTCCACGATTTTGCTACCACCCCAAACTGAGCATTGCGGCCAATTGCCGCATGTGCCTGGTCGACGTGGAAAAAGCGCCCAAACCATTGCCAGCCTGCGCCACGCCGGTGATGGAAGGGATGAAGGTCTATACCACTTCCCGCCGGGCCGTAGACGCCCAGCACGGCGTGATGGAATTCCTGCTGATTAACCACCCCCTGGACTGTCCCATCTGTGACCAGGGTGGTGAATGTGAACTTCAGGACCTGGCCATGGGCTACGGGCGCTCCGTATCGCGTTTCACCGAACGTAAGCGCGTGGTCAAGGACAAGAATGTCGGCCCGCTGATACAGACCGAAATGACTCGCTGCATTCATTGCACACGATGTGTGCGTTTCCTGGAAGAAATTGCGGGAACCACTGAAATGGGTGGGTCAGGGCGGGGCGACCGCCTGGAAATTGGTACCTGTGTTGAAAACAGCATTGATTCCGAATTATCCGGCAATATCATAGACATGTGCCCGGTTGGCGCATTGACAAACAAGCCTTTCCGCTTTGCGGCGAGGGCCTGGGAATTGATGGCGAAGCCATCGGTAGCGGCGCATGATGCAGTCGGTTCCTGTCTCTATCACCATGTACGCCGTGGAGAGATTCTGCGCACGGTGCCCCGGGACAACGAGGCGACCAACGAAGCCTGGTTGTCTGATCGCGACCGTTTCAGTCACCTGGGGCTCTATTCCGACGACCGTGTGCTTTCGCCCCAGGTGAAGGAAAACGGGGAATGGAAAACGGTTTCCTGGGATGAGGCAATCAATGCAGCGGTCAGTGCATTACAAGAAAGCATGGAACAGCACGGGCCCGGGCAACTGGGCATGTTGATGTCTCCTTCAGCCGCAACCGAGGAGTATTACCTGGCCCAGGGCCTGGTTCGAAAACTGGGCAGCAGCAACATAGACCACCGTCTGCGTGAGCAGGATTTTTCCGATGATGCTACACGCCCGGTCTCGCCGGCGTTTGAGCGGAGTATCGCCGGCATCGAGGCGTCGGACGCCGTGTTGCTGGTGGGCTGTAATCCCACGCAGGAAGCACCCATCCTGGGTCATCGATTACGCAAGGCGTGGAGAAACGGTGCGGTTATTTCCGTCATCAATCCGCTGGACTGGTCTTTTACCTTTGATACCAGCCTTGATGTCGTGGCGGCGCCCCAGAACATGGTTGATGAGTTGCTGGCGCTGGCTGTTGCCGTAGAAAAATCAACGGGTAAAACCGCTCCGGACAGTCTGCGCAATTCACTGGATAAAATACAGGAAAATCAGAATCTTGCATCACATAGCTCAGAATTAGCTGAGCGATTAAGGGATTCCGGAAATGGGCTGGTATTTCTCGGCCAGTTTGCAATGAGCCACCCTGACGCTGCATGGCTGCGGGTGCTGGCTGCGTACATAGCGGATGCAACAGGATCGGATATGAACGTCCTGCCTCATGGTGGAAACCCGGCCGGCGCCTGGTTGGCCGGGGCAGTGCCGCATCGCGCACCCGGTGGCAGGCAAGCGCAGGGTGGAATGAACGCAGTGCAAATGTTCAATGATCCCCGGAAATGCTACCTGCTGTGGGATTTCGAGGCGGAATACGATACCGGCAACCCGTCGCAAGCCATGCAAGCTCTCGGCGCTGCTGAGAAAGTCATTGCCTTTTGTTCATTCGCTACGGACAGCACCCGGGCAGTTGCCGACATCATCATGCCCCTGGCGCCGCTGGCGGAATCGGAGGGTAG
>JAIVWI010000091.1:0-11754 GCA_048636595.1 Oceanospirillum sp.
GAGCACCTGTGACGCGGTCATGTTCCCCAACAAACCCTCCCTCTTGACGTAAACCTGGCTGAATGAATCGCGTATCTCCAATGACCAGGAGTTGCAGGCGTAGCAACTCATCCAAATCAATCGGGTTTCGGCCTGCTTTACCAACGGCTTGCCCCCACCGCTGTATCCGATTTTGGGGCGGGCGCTCACCTTCTATCGCGTAGCTGGATTTGGAATCACTCAGCAGTAAAAAAGCAGCGGTTCGTGCGAGAATATCTTTGGGGATGCGAGCCACAATTTGCCTTGCCTGGTCTGCCAGGTTTGATTCTACAAAGTCGTCCAAAAGCTCACTGCGGGAAACCAGGGGGCAAAACTTCGGCGTACCCGGGAGGTTATTTCGAACGCGATGACGGGTAACCAATTTGCCTTCAATTGCGAATTGCCGGGCAGCATCAATGATCGGAACGTATTTAACGCTTGGTGCATTCGGTAAATCCAGTTCTTCACCCAGTAGCCATTCATACAGAAACCAGATTCTTCTTGCGTAGGCGCCAGTGGGCATTGATTGAACGAATTCGATAATTGCCCCGGGACCAACCGCCTCGAATAATCGTTTTAATATCAGCAGATTTACGGCTTCGTACTTCAACGCAAAAATCAAATGGCCTTTGAGCGTTGAGTGTGGCGCATGTCTTGGAGTCAAAATGCGCCACTGTTCAGTGTGAACGGTTCGATGGTGTTCACCAATTGCCATCAATTGACGTGGTAGCGGCACCTTCAGATCAAAGCGATCGATCAACGCCGCATATCCTGCTGGTGTTGCTACTTCAGGAAGGCGCAAACCGTTAAAAGTAGTAACTTTCCCTGAAAAATAATCCTTTTGGCTTGTTTTCATGAATTATGATACTTTTCTATTAATATTAATCATTAAACACAAATATATATGAATATCAATAATAAAACATGAAATACAATAACTCAAGAGTAAAATATATGAAATATAGTAATTATTATCACAGGTGATCCTAAAACTTTTGCCGTACAGTTCCGGATTCACCTGATCCGGAGCGCAGTTGCTGTTTCAGGAATTACTCCGCTGCCGTAGCGGATTTCGCTAATGCGAACAACAAGTCCACATAACTCTTCTCAATGTCGGCCAGGCCGGCCACATTCGAGCCCTCCGCCGGGTGGATCAGCATGTATTCATTGGGTCCGTGGGCGCCGGTGCCATGGCCCAGTCCGTTGAATACCAGTGGCAATCCGAGCCGCTCGGTGAATTGGTAAAACGGTGCGCTGCCGCCAATACGCGGCATTACACGTTCGATTGTTGCCCATTTATCGAACACGCCCATGGCGGCTTGCACCAGTGGCGTATCTACCGGGGTCTGGGCCGCCGGGTATCCGGACAGCTTGTGAATTTCAACGTCGGTGAAGCCCCGTGTATCCAGGTGACTGCGAAGCCGTTCCAACTGGCGATCCGGATCCACACCCATCGGCAGGCGTGAGTCCATTTTTGCGGTGGCGAGGTGCGGCAGTATGGTCTTCACACCTTCGCCGGTGTAACCGCTCCAGATGCCGTCCACGTTGAGGGTCACATCATAAAAGTAGCGCATCAGCGCATCGCGGCCCTCGAGGCCGTGGATAAACCTGCTTAAACCCAAACCCTGCTTCCACTCCTCGCCCGTCCAGTCGTCTGCCATCGCATTGATCAGCATCGATTCCTCGGCCGTTGGCGGCCTGACATCGTCGTAGTAGCCGGGTACCAGGATGGTGTTGCCGTCATCGCTGGTCATCGAGGCGATGGCTTCGATCAGGCGTTGTGTTGGCGAATCGACAACAGCCTTGAACGAACCGTGGATTTCAGAGCGCCCGGGGCCGCCCCATGCTCCGCCCCGGCTTTCCAGTTCCCAGTAAACAATGCCTTTCACGCCCAGCAGCATTGACAAACCACCGTCGAGATTTTGCGAGTTGAATGGGAACAACACGCCATCGGCGGTGCTCAGGCGGTTCTCGAATTCATCCACCAGTTCGTTGTAGTGTGGCGAGCCCAGCTCCTCTTCACCCTCAGCCAGCACCATCAGGTTGACGGGCAGGGTGCCGGTGACCCGGATGATGGAATCAATGGCGTTCAGGAATGCGCGCTCCGGACCTTTCTGGTTGGTTGCACCACGGGCCATCAGCACCCGGCCAAACTCCTTATCGACGAGATTGCCCTCGAAGGGTGGGGTCTCCCAGTCTTCGGGGTTTACCGGTTGCACGTCATACATCATGTAGACCATCAAGGTCAGCGGCGCGCCCGCATCGTAGAAGCCCCAGACGCCGGGATGTCCGGAGGTCGGCACCAGCCGGGTTTCGGAAAATCCGATTGCTTTCAAATCGTCACGCAACAGCTCCGCCATTTCGGTGATGCCGACATTCTGCGCACTTATCGACGGCTGGCGTACCCAGCGCTGCAGGTTCCCCAGGTGGGCTTCCAGCGTGTCGTCGATGTAGGCGTAGATGGCTTCATGTTCGCCGGTATAAGTCGTAATGCCGCTGAGGTCGTAGGCCTCAGTCGTAGTGACCTCGTACTGCGGGTACACACCATCAGAAGCTTCGGCCTCGTTAGCAAAAGCACTAGCCGGCAAAATTGCGCTGGCAAGTCCAAGCGCGGTAAACAGGCAAAATGTTGGTATCCGGTTCACGACGGGTTCTCCTGCTGTAGTTATTGGATTGTACCGCCCTGGCGATTAGGGGACACCCCCCGAAATTCAGTCGGTCAGCGCAAACGCCACGACGTAGTCGCCCCGGGTGCTGCCCGGATTGCAGGTCTATTTCAGTTCGCGGGGAAATGCGCCGCCCACTGGTAGCCCAGTTGGTGGCGTAGTTCCGAGGTCATCCAGTCCACAAAGACCCGGATCCGGGTCGAAATGTATTTTGAATGCTGGTAGACCACGTGTACGGGTATGGGTGGCGTTTCAAATTCTTCCAGCACCAGCCTGAGTTCGCCCGCTTTCAGTTGCGGCGCCACCATGTACGACAGGAACATTCCGTAGCCCAGGCCCGATACACAGGTCTCGATGGATGCTGCGGCCTGGTTACAGGTATACACGGGCTCAATCGGTACATTCCTTGACTTTCCCTCTTCCTGGAACGGCCAGTACAAGTTGGGAGTGATGCCTGTAAACCGGATGCAATTCTTCCCGGCAAGATCACCGGGATGGACCGGCACACCCGATCGTTCCAGAAACCCGGGGCTGGCGCAAATGACACGCCGGATTTCACCTACCGGGACTGCAATCATGGAGGAATCCTCCAGGTGGCCGATACGGACACCCACATCCAGACCTTCTTCAACGAGATTCACAACGCGGTCCAGGAACAGGAGATTGATCTGCATGTGCCGGTAACTTTCCAGGAAGCCTGTAACAACAGGCGACACGTACATGCGGCCGAATAACCTCGACGCGGTAACCTTTAAAGCGCCGCTGGGATCGCTGTGTTCCGCACTGAGCTCCAGCTCGGCTTCATCGATATCGTCAAGGATCTTCCGGCAGCGCTCAAAGTAATGTTTGCCTTCCTCGGTGAGGGTCTGGCGCCGGGTCGTCCGGTTCAACAATCGCACACCCAGATGGTTTTCCAGATTGGCCAGCGACCGGACCACGGTGGGCAGCGATTTATCCAACATCTCACCAGCGGCGGTCAGGCTGCCCTCGTTGACGATGGCGACAAAGGTCATCATGGCCTGAACTTTGTTCATCACCGTATACTACTCCATAAAATGGAGTAGTAAAATCAATAAAACTCTATTTATTTCGTTATCTGGTCTAAATAAAATGGCATGCAGCTGAACAAGCGTTTCAATTCATTTCCAAAGGAGTAAACAACATGCCTTCACAACCGCGCACAAATCCGGTCACCCGCGGGGTGCACCACATTGGCCTGACGGTACCCAGGCTCGATGAAACCAACCATTTTTTCAAAACTACCCTGGGATTCGAACAGATTGGTGAGGTGCCTGACTACCCGGCGGTTTTTTTGAGCGATGGCGCTATCATGCTCACGCTGTGGCAGGCCGAAAACCCGGACACGGCCGTTGCCTTTGACCGTAAAAACGTGATTGGCCTGCATCATTTTGCACTGGGTGTTGATAACCACGAAGCACTGGACAGTTTATACGAGGATCTAAAGATCGCCGATGGCGTGACGATCGAGTTTGCGCCAGAACCACTGGGTACCGGATCGGTCCGGCACATGATGACCTATATTCCCGGCGGTATCCGGGTGGAATTTATTTCACCCTCCGAATGAACAGATGACAGGGAAGCTGAATCATGGCTGAAATTCGTAGCCTGAATGACCAGGACGACTCCCCTTTTCACCGTGGAGAGCGGGAAATCCAGAGTCGCCTGGGTGTTCGCGAACAAATGGAAGCCCAGGGCCGGCGTTTTATACGTGATCACTTGCCCGAACAGCACCAGGAGTTTTACCGAGGTTTGCCTTTTGTACTGCTCGGTACGGTCGATTCAAGCCAACGCCCCTGGGCATCCATATTATTCGGCCGCCCGGGATTTGCCGACGCCAGCGCCCCGCGCACTCTTAAATTGGCAACCCACCCGGTTTTTGGCGACCCCCTGAATGAAAACCTGACCACTGGCCTGCAGGCCGGACTGCTGGGCATCGAATATCAAAGCCGCCGCAGAAACCGCCTCACGGCGAGGGTGGCAAGCTTTAGCCTGGCTGGCATAGAGTTGGATATCGACCAGACCTTTGGCAACTGCCCCCGGTATATCCAGACCCGGGACTACGAACTGCTGCCGGGTGTTGATACCCTCGGGGAACGCAAAACGGTGCGCAAGTTCACCACCCTGGATGACCGGACCAGGGAAATCATTAAAAACGCAGATCATTTTTATATTGCCTCTCATTACTCGAATGGTGAGAATAATATTTCGCACGGCGCGGATGTATCGCACCGCGGCGGCAAACCCGGATTCGTCCGTATTGATGACGAGGGGACCCTGACCTTTCCCGATTTTAACGGCAACCTGCATTACAACACGCTGGGAAACATTTCGATCAACCCACGTGCTGGTTTGCTGTTCATCGATTTTGACAGCGGCGACCTGCTTTACCTCACCTGCAGCGCGGAGATTATCTGGGACTCGGAGGAACGCCGGGCATTTACCGGGGCTGAGAGCCTGGTCAGGTTAAGGGTCGATGAGGGACGGTTGATAGAAAATGCTGCACCGATCCGCTGGACCTTCGGGCAGGAATCGCCAGTGCTTCGGGAAACCGGATCCTGGGAGGAGGTTGCCGAGAAAGCAGCCGCCCGGGAACAGGGCAATGTATATCGTGAGTACACCGTCACCCGGGTCAAGCCTGAAAGCAGCACGATCACCTCCTTTTACCTGCAACCGGAGGGCGGCGGGCAGATTCCCTGCCACCTGCCCGGGCAATTCCTGCCGATTGAAATCGAACCGGCGGCCGGGCAGGGCACTGTTCAGCGGACCTACACCATATCCAATGCACCCAACGGCAGGGAGTACCGGCTGTCCATCAAGCGGGAGCTTGCGCCCGGCCCGGATCTGCCGCCCGGATTGTCATCCAGTTATTTCCATGACCATGTCAGCGTGGGCAGTACCTTCCGGGCGATGTCGCCACGCGGTAAGTTCACCCTCGATGAGAGCAGTAACCGCCCGATCGTGCTGCTCAGCGCCGGCGTGGGCATCACGCCTTTAATCAGCATGCTGGAACAACTGGCCGCTGACTGCGCCAGTTGTCGTGCAACCCGGCCGGTCTGGTTTATTCACGGCGCGCGGAACGGTTCGGAACATGCGTTTGCGGAAAAGGTACACGGCCATACACAGCAGATGCCTTGTCTGACCACACATTTTGTTTACAGCCAGCCCGGGCCGGACGACCGGCAGGCTGTCGATTACGATTCTACCGGGCATATCGATGTCGGACTGCTCAAACAGATATTGCCCTTTGACGATTACGATTTTTACCTGTGCGGCCCGGCAGCCTTCATGACCGGATTATATGAGGGACTGAAGAACCTGAATGTACCCGATGAACGTATCCACTATGAATTTTTTGGCCCCGGTGCTGCATTGCAGGCCGGTAAACCAGCCCCGTCAATTGAGGACAAGTACGGCGAACTGTCCCCGGTATCGGTCCGGTTTGAACGATCTGGAATCGAAACCACCTGGGACCCCACAAAGGGCAGCCTGCTGGACCTGGCTGAGGCGGAAGGTTTGCAACCCGATTACAGTTGTCGTTCAGGGATTTGCCAGACTTGCGCAACACGCGTAATCGAAGGTGAAGTGGCCTATAGCGAACCACCCATGGTTGATCCGGAAGCGGATATGGCATTGATCTGCAGCAGCCATCCGGTGAGTAAATCACCGGATGACAACAGTCCGCTTATCCTGGACTTGTAAATCCTTTCCAAAGCAGTAAATACATAAATCCGGCGGGTGTTGTTTGCTCCACATCCGACTCTGCGCAGGTGTTTTCAAAAATCGTCCAATATTTTGTGCCGCAGAACCCCGACCAGCCAGGTGCTTTCCTTGGAATCACCCTTGAAGGTATGCGCGGACTGAGTGCAGCCAGCAGGGCTTCCTGAACCAGGTCTTCCGCCAGAGTCTCAGCTCGCCAGCCGAATCTCGACAGGCGCCCAGGCGCCGGAGGCAAACGCATTATCAAGCGGCGCATCAGCGATGTGGTTTACATAGTTGCTCAGCGTTTTGTAGCTGATTCCCAGGATTACTTCGAACAACTGCGCCTGGGTATAGCCCGCCGCAAAAAAAGCGTCCTTATCGTCTTCAGACAACCAGCCACGTTGATCAATTGCGGTTGTAACGGTTCTGCGCAGGATTTCGAGGCGGCCATCGGCAATCGGCAGGTCGTTGCGGATTGCATCGACCACATCGGCCGGAATATTTTGCATGCCTGCGACAACGGAATGCGCAGCCATGCAGTAGCGGCAGTCATTGAACCGGCTGGCGGTCAGAATGACGACCTGGCGTTCCGTCGGTGTAAACGACGTTTCATCGAAAATTTTTCCAAGCGCCAGGTAGGCTTTGAGCATAACCGGCGACTCGGCCATCACGCCGAGCAGGTTCGGAATAAATCCAAATGACTTTTCAGCATTTGCCAGAATATCGGCTGCAGGCGGTGACGCCGTCTCTTTTGTGTGTACTTGATAGTTACTCATGATGATCTCCTGATTATTTAAAAAACACTTTTCTCACGGGATACAAGATAGTCTCGAATAAGTGGATTATCTATAATCGATAGTCGAAATAATAAGTCAGATCGTCTTGAATTATGTTTGAAATAGTGGCGCGATGGCCGCCTGGCGAACCCGGAATCAGGAGCTCGGTTTTTGCTTCCGGTAGCGAGTTGGCGTGGTCCCCGTGTGCTTTTTGAAGGTCTTGGCAAAAGCGAGATCCGACTCGTAGCCAACCCTGCTGGCGACTTCATACAGGCGCAGGTTGGTCTCCTGCAACAACTCCCTGGCCCGTTGCACGCGCAACAGGGTCAGGTACTCGAACATGGGTTGGCCCACCAGTTCCTTGAATCGCTTCGCAAACGCGGCCCGGGACATGCCGATCTCCTCCCCCATCTTTTCGAGCGTCCAGGGGATTTGCGGGCTGTTGTGTAAGTGTTGCAGCGCTTTTGCAATGCGTTTGTCGGACAGGGCCGCGATGAAACGGCTTTGCTCACCGCGGCCAAAATTGATTCTGATTAGTTCTACCAGGACCACTTCGGTGAGCTTGTTCACCACCAGTTCGGCGCCGGGTTGCTGGGACATATACTCGGTGCTCAGTTGGTCGAGGGTGCTCTTGAGCCACGGGTGCTTGAGTAGCTCCTCTTCCCGAACGATGGTCAGGGAAGGAAAAACATCCAGCAGTGGTGTGCCGGTTTCCTGGGTAAAGTCGCAATAACCACACAGTAATAAAGTCCCGGTCCCGCTGGGCGGCGAGTCCTGACCGGGTGGTTGGCTGGCCAGCATATGATCCCGCCCAGGCTCAATAAACACCAGGTCACCAGGACCCAGGCATTCCACCAGATCCCCGGACATCACCCAGCACTCCCCCCGGCGGACCAGGTGAAAACTGGCCGACGAGGTGTCCTTGAAATCCATGGACCAGGGTGCCTCCAGGTAATCGCAAAAATACACGCTTCCCTGCACCCGCATGGACCTCAGAATATCGCTCAATACCTCCATCAATTCATCCTGGTCTCTCTCAAGCACATGATATTAGACGATCAATAGTATAAATCAATACATACAGTCATAGAAAGAATCATCGATTGACTCTATTGTACACATCAAGAATTCACAAACAAGGACTGGAACAATGGCAAAAGTAGAGATCTACACCAAGAACTGGTGCCCCTTCAGCGCTCGCGCCAAGGAACTCCTGGATCGCAAGGGCGTGCCCTACGCAGAGATCGATGTCACCACTGACTCCATTAAGGAACTGGAGATGGTCAATCGCTCTGCAAGGCACACAGTACCCCAGATTTTTATCGACGATTACCACCTCGGTGGCAGTGATGATCTGGTCAGAGCGGACAGCAATGGCCATCTGGACTGGCTCTTGTCCGGCCGAAAAAAGGAAGAAGCAGCATGAAAAGACGTTATGTAGACGTAGCCGTGATCGAGGAAGGACTGCGCACCACAGGCGTGATGCACAGAAACAGCGAGGTAAAATTCAATTCGTGGTGCCTGCGATTTCGCTGGCCAGGGCCCTGGCTTCCTGCCATTCGTCAAACTGGGGATCGGCGTTTTGCCAGATCGCCAGGGCGTAATTGATGGATGCGGCCGCAAGCTGAGACAAGCCTGACGCCTTTTGCAGTCTCGCTTTCGCCGACCACAAATTGGGCTCGGATGGATCCAGCCTGAAACCCCGACCCAGGGATTCCTCCGCACCATCGAGATCACCCGCCAGAACCTGCGCATTCGCCAGCTCAGCGTACAGCTTGGGCACCCACTGAGCATACAGTTCAGCTGCGATAAAAGAACGGTCAATTTGCTGCAAGCCCAGCTTCAGGGAATTCATCTGCCCTGCGTAATCTCCCCGCGCCTTATGTATATCTGCCTCCGTCAGGGTGATCTGGAATCTCAAGGCATCAAACTTGAATTGCTCAATGATCTCCACACCCCGGCCCAGGGTCTGTCCCGCCTGGTCCAGATCACCCCGCTGAACAAATATCCGCGCTTCGCAAAACGCCAGGAATTTATCCATCGGCGGTTGCACCATGTCCATGCCCGAGGCCAGTGCCGCTTCAGCGCTCTCCACGTCCCCGCGGTGAAGGTTTAATCCGACAATGGGGTCATAAGTCGCCAGGGCGACCTGGAAAGGAGCCAGCGTTTGGCGAAAGAATACTTCGGCTGCATACAACTGCTCGATGGCGGCGTCGATCCTGCCCAGCCTGGCCTCCAGGAACGATGCGGCCTGGTGCACGTCTCCCCGGTCGGTCGGCGTTTGCGCCAGTGCCAAAGCCTGCTCGAGGAACCGCCTTGCTTTGTTCTCATCGCCCTTGCGAGCAGCAATGATGACCAGTCTCAGCGTCGGTTGAACCGGGTTGTTTTCCAGCAACTGCGCCTGCTCGTAGTGTCTTTCGGCCTGGTCCAGTTCTCCCGAGTCTCTGAGCAGGTCTCCCATTTGAATGTGCGCCTCGATATCCTCTGGGCGCTCCTTCTGGTATTCGCGCGCATAGGTGATGGCGGCATTCATATCACCGGTCGAGCGCTCCAACTTGGAAAGTATGAGGTTGATGCCCGCATTAAGTGAATCGCGCTGCAGTGCAATTTTGTACTCGTGCTTGGCCTCTTCCAGTTCCCCGGAGACAAACAGAATATTGCCCAGGCGGCCATGCGAGGCGGCATCGTCGCTGAGCTTCACCTGCATGCGCAGGAACTCGATCAGTTTGTCGGTCTCACCCGACAGGCGGTAATTATTTGCCTTGAGTAGCACCCGGTCACGGTCCGGCAGGCGATAATCCAGTTGCAAGGCTTTGTTCAGCGATACCTGCGCAGAAGGTAGATCACCGCCTTCGATCAGGTTCATCGCTTTCACGAAATGGGCTAACACAAAGTTGTGATCTTCCTCCAGAGCCGCGTCAAACAAAGCGTTGGAGGCCGCAAAATCGTTGTTGAATAATCTCTCGTTCAGGCCCGCAATGTAATTCTGGAAAGCGCTTTGCGACTCTCCATAGGTCTCCGCGAGCGGCATGTCGGATGCGATCCTGCTACTGGGTACCTCCAGTTCCTTGCGTACCTCGCGGGAAAGCCTGTCGATGGTGTCGTAAAGATTCCAACCGCGTTGGCTGATCGTAGCGACCTGGTCAAGGGTTTGCGTCTCCCAGATGGTCGTTGTTACGACGTATTCACCGTGCTCAATTGTAAACGCGCCTTCCACGAAGTACTGCCGGTTGGCGTCTTGCGCAATTTCTCTCTTGAGTGAAGTGGGAATCCCGGTCGCGTCCATAAAACCCGCCTGGCGCATGCGGGCGTAGAAGCCATTGCCAAAATTCTCATAAGGGGAGGTGGCCAAAACGAATGGGTCCTGCTGCAAATCCTGGACCAGCAAGTCAGTCACACCGTATTGCAGCCAATCGTGGGATGGGTCGCCGGATTCGTTATCGAAGAAGAACACCGCCATGCGGCGCCGGAATGATTCGTTGGGCACAAGGTAGGTTTCTTGCTGCCCAAGCTCGTTGGCCATCGTCACCATTGAAGCTGTCGCACCAAGGTCCTTGCCCCCGAACGCCGTAATCAATAGCCCCATTGTCGCAATGATATTGATGGGCACGCCAACCTTTTGCGCCGTGGTGGCCTTGTCCCTGCCAGGCCGGCCATAGGACCAGGTAACCAGGATTACCGCGGGGATCAGGGAATATAGACCCCAGAAAACGATATCCGTAAGGTAGGGCGAGAGCAGGTAACGCTCCACCAGCCGGTCGAGAATCTCGACCAGTACCCAGCAACTGGCGGCATAAACGCCAATTGCTGGCAAGACCCTGCGTTCCTTAAGTTCTGTGATGAAATCAGCCATGGCAATCGTATTATAGTCGTTCAGTCTTGCCACTCCACCACGTATTGGCCAGCGGCAAAAGTGCCGATAGTTTGTCATTGGACAGATCGGCTACCTTGCGGCAACTCGCATGGTCGGCTTTTTTGAATTCGAAAAGACGCTGGATGACTTTGCCACCAATCACATGGTCTTTGTGGCCCACAGTATGGGAGGTCTCCTGATCAAGGCGCTGGCCGTGAACAGTGAATCAAGGATGTGGGATGCTGCATTCCTGACGCCTGTCGCAGTCTTTGCAAAAGTATGTCCTTACTCCAATGGCACCATTTCCTGCAGCACCGTAGGAATAAGTTCAGCTACTGTCGGGTGAATGTGAACAGCACGTGAGACGACCGTATAGGGTTTTCCTGCGTACATGGTGTCCAGCAGGCAATGGATAGCTTCGTCACCGTGCAGGCCGAGGATCGCAGCTCCAAGAATCTCTTCGGTATCTGCATCGACAAGAATCTTTATGAAACCGCGCGTTTCGCCAAACTCGCGCGCGCGTCCGACCCTGGTCATCATCCTTTTGCCGATTAGCGCCCGTCGCCCGGATGCGCGAACTTCCCGCTCGGTCATGCCAATACGTCCAAGTGGGGGATCGACGAACAGTCCATAACAAAGAATACGATCCGTGACCTTGCGCGGATCATCATCGAAAAGATTTGCTGCAACGATTTCATGGTCATTATAAGAGGTATGCGTA
>JAIVWI010000092.1:0-11425 GCA_048636595.1 Oceanospirillum sp.
GGCTGGTGGCCTGCAGCTCAAAACCCCTGGTGCCTTATACGACGGATACACCCCCGCTGGTCCTGGTACCGGCCTCCTATGCCGGCGTTGAGGATGGAAGAGCCCGGTTCCGCGAGATATTCTGTACCGTGCTGGAACTACACGGTAACGACCTGCCCGATTACAGGCCCTGCGAAGAAGCCCTGACCCGGCTCGGCGCCGAGCCGGCGGGATCCGGGGCTCCTGTCGACACCGGGCCGTCCCGGACAGGCCTGATGATCGGTGTTGTGCCCGGAGTGGGCTGGGAATGTATCGAGGGCTGGCTCAATTACGATGAACTTGCAAGCAGCCACATCGGCGATATGGGTTTCAAGGGATTCCGGATCCGGGTAGACGGGCTGTCCGGGACGGAAAACAATGCCCGCCAGATCAGGGACGCGATACTTGCCCTGCCGCCCGCAGACCAGGACCGCCCCCTGGTGCTTATCGGCTACTCGAAAGGCGCCCCGGATATCCTGCAGGCGATCGTCAGCTATCCCGAGTTGCGCGAACGGATCGTTGCGGTGATAAGCGCGGCGGGCTCCATTGGGGGATCCCCACTGGCCATTCCGGCAGAGCAAAAAGACCTGGGCATCATGAAATACGTGCCCAAATCAGAGTGCACGGCCGGAGACGGCGGCGCCATGGACAGCCTGCGGCCAGCCACCCGCCAGAACTGGTTGGCGCGCAACCCTTTGCCGCAAGACCTGAAATACTACTCGCTGGTCACCCTGCCAGAGCCGGAACGTATCTCATCGGTCATGAGCACGAGCTACAAGCAGCTTGCACAGATCGACTCCCGCAACGACGGCCAGGTGTTGTTTTATGACCAGATCATTCCCAACAGCACCCTGCTTGCCTACATCAACGCCGACCACTGGGCCCTGGCGGTACCCATTGCGCGTTCCCATTCTTTCATCGGTTCAACCCTGGTCGATAAAAATGACTATCCGCGCGAGGCCTTGCTCGAAGCCATCCTCAGGTTCGTCGAAGAAGATCTCGCAAAGCAGAACGGCGGGTAAAAAATCTACGCTTGACTGTTAACCTTCCTCGACAGACTTAATTATTTCTTGCATCATTCGGAGCCTGATCACCATTCAGGCGGGCTCAGTGTTCGGAACCAGGAAACTCATCAAGATCTTGTGTCACGCCATTTTAAGCATCGCAATGGCCGCTATCCCCTCTGCCGGCACCCTGGCTGGGGGTGGGCTGGTGCTCGAGGACGATGTCTGCATCATCCGGATTGATTTCTACTCGGCTCACTTCACCGCCTACCAGCCAGACACCAGCGGCAATACACAATTCTGCCGGGACCTGCCGGATACCGGTGAAACCATTTTTGTGCTGGATTACCTGCACCAGAGTCTGCAGGAAGTGCCGGTGAGTTTCCGGATCATCAAGGACGTGACCGGGCAGGGCCGCTTCGTCAAGCTGAAGCATGTCGAAGCAATCGGGGATATCGAGCAGCACACGGTATTCTACCAACCTCCCATCGTTCGACCGGACGCTTCCTTCAAAATCGAGTATGACTTTGTCGAGGAGGGCGCATACATCGGCATCGTCACGGCCGGACACCCCAGCAAAGACACGATTTATACTGCGGTCTTTCCTTTTGAAGTAGGGGGCTCGAATTTCACCTGGCTGGCTGCACTGTTTCTGCTGCTGGCGGGTGCAACATTCTTTGTCGTGCGTCGTTTTACCCGTTCCAGGCAGACGGTTCTTGAGAAGGGAGCGGCGCCATGACCAGGCGCAAACTCCTCGTCGCAGCCCTGCTTCTGGCGCTGCTGTCTTACCCGCCACAGTGGTATCCGACACCTGTCCGGCTGAAACTGACCGAGTGGTTCGGCGCCGCGGGTTTCCGCGCCCTTCCTTCTTCGGTGGAAGCAATCGCCGCTGAAGCGGAGGAATTTTGTCCACCGGACCCGCAGGCCTGGCGTGACCGCCAGTCGATCGAAGGTGTGGAAATCGGCGCATCTGCGTCCTGCGTGGCGGATAATCCATTTGCAGTTGCAGCCTTCGTTCGTGGCACCAACAATGTGGACCAGGCCACCTTGCTGAAAAGCGGCCTGACCGCTGATGCGGTGGTGAAAGGCCGCGACCTGGACGGCGATGGAGATCCGGACGAGATCCACATCCGGCTCGAAGTTGCCGAACTCAATGGCGGTTCCGCCCTGCTTGCCGGCCCGGTCACCCAATACGAGATTGCACCGGGCATCCGGCCGGGATTATGGGTTTTCGCTCCCAAGTTTACCGGTATGGCAGTAGAAAATTTCGGATCCAGGCAAGCCAGGCGTTCGTTGCGCCTGCCCTCACCCGCCATTCGCATCGAGCAGGGCGACAAGGTAAAGATCACGCTGGAAAACAGCCATTACATGCCACACACGCTGCACTTGCACGGCGCCGACCACGGTTTCGTCGATGTCAGCGGTGAAGGCAATGACGGCGTTCCGCTGACCAGCGAAATACCCGTGATGCCTGGAGATGCGCGCACCTACGAGCTGAGCCCGCGCCAGGCTGGAACCATGTTCTATCACTGCCATGTGCAGCCTCATGTGCACGTCATGATGGGGCTGCAGGGTCTGTTTATCATCGAGGAAAACCGGCCGGACAACTGGCTGCAGACCATGAACATCGGCGCCGGCCTGGTCCGTGCGCCATCGCGCGCGACGCGAGAGGATTTCGACCGCGAGTACGACCTGCATTACCTCGATCTCGACAAGCAATTGGGCGAACGGATTCAACGCTATAACGATCCCCGCCTGATCACCCGCTCGATGCACCGGGACTACGACATTACAGATTCAACGGTGGACTATTTCACCCTCAATGGCCGTTCGTTTCCCTACACCTTCAGGGAATCGCTGCTGGTAGGCAAAGAGGATGAGCGCATCAAGCTCAGGGTAGTGAATGGCGGCGCTAAAGGCATCGCCCTGCATACACACGGCCATAAATTCACCGTCACTCACCGTGATGGGGTTGAATTGCCGGAAGCTTTGCGGACGCCCCAGGATGTACTTTGGCTGGCAACCACCCAACGCGCGGACCTGGCGCTGGAATTGGTGAATGACGGCTTGCACGCCTATGGCCCCGGCATCTGGCTGTTTCATGACCACCAGTACAAAGGCATCACCAACGACGGCATCGGGCCCGGCGGTAATATCAGCGCCATTGTGTACCGGCAGTACCTGGATGAGGCCGGCTGGCCACAGACTCGAGGCGTGCCCTGGGACCAGTATTTCACCCAGGCCTATTACCGCAAAGAAATACCGGTGTGGGAGCGTTACGCACCGGGCTTGTTTTCGGATACCGGCTTTGACTGGCTGATGCTGTTGCGTGTGCTCGGATTGGCGCTGGCGTGCGGCATCATAGCGGCTGTGATGGCCGGTGCACTTATTGGACGAGGAAGGAGCCGATCGTGAAACCCGGCGCTTTTTTTACTGCCTGCCTGATGCTCCTGCTGCCAATCGTTGGGTCCCCCCAGACAGGGGCAGGCCAGGACAGCATCGACCATTCAGGACACGGCAGCCACCAGATGTCAGTGGACCCGGCCGGGGTGGTGATGAACGAAAACCACAACGCACTTCCGCGCGATTGCGGCGAAATCAGCGGCGACTACGCCTTTACCATTCACGCGGGGAGAAAATACGCCAACGATGTCCCCGGCATGATCTTCGGCATGAGCGAGCACGAAATCCGCGTGCCGCCCTGCAGCCGGCTCGAAATTACCTTCGTAAACGAGGACAAGGTGCGTCACCAATGGATGGTGCACGGCTTGCCCAGGTACCTGTATCCCGCTGGAATGTTCCACATAGAAGCTTCCGGCGGGCACCGCAAGACAGGCACGTTCATCGTACCCGGCGACGACCGCACTTACCTGATTCACTGTGACATGGCACAGCACATGGAAAAGGGCATGAGAGGCCAGTTGGTGGTCGGCAAAGGCAGCGGTAAGCTGTGGAACGTGGCCGGCATCAGCGATGAGTTCTACCGCCACTCCTACCTGCCACCTCACGCACCCTTGCTGGCAGCAGTGATCTTCACCATTGCGTTCCTGGCATCACTCTGGATTTCGACAAGATCGTAAGAATTCTTATTTAAGAATCGTTCTTAACTGATTGATTTTATTATCCCAAGATATTGATTTTCAGAGAAAACTTTTAAAGCCCAAATAAATGTGAGACACTCGCTCACAGTCCGGGCTTCCGTGTTCCGGTCCGGACCAACCAGAAATAACCCGTTAAATCAGTAGAAAACAGGGCTGAAATAACTAATTACCAGGCAATAAAAGCTGGCAAAACACGCGGGGTTGAATTATGAAATGCATGTACTATCTTGCTCCCTCTCTGCTTAGCACACAGCAAATTTCCGACGACCTGATAGACCTCGGTATCGCAGACTGGTTCGTCCATGTCATCTCCAAAGACGAAGCAGGACTGAAGAAAGAACACCTTCACTCAGCCAACTGGTTGGAAACTCATGACCTGCTCAGAGACGGTTTTATCGGCGCTAATTTAGGTTTCTTTGCCGGTGTTGCCGCCGCAGGGGCGGTGATGTTACTGCAGCCATTCGGTCCGGAAACACCCGGTGTGGTCTATTTTTTCCTGATCGTTGTGGCAACCCTGTTCGGCGCCTGGGTCGGTGGACTCACCGGAATAGACAGCGAAAACCGCAAAATTCGTCGTTTTCATGATGATATCGAGGCCGGCAAATACCTGCTGCTGATTTACGCGCCCAAAGGACATGGCGAGAATGTGAAAGCAATGATGAACGACAAGCACCCCGAAGCAAGGCATGTTGCAACTGACAGCCATTTTATCAACCCATTTAGCCGGCTACGACGCAAAAAGCGCGCGCGGCAAGTCGATCAAGCTTACGAATAAAACACCCGTAACAAGGAACTGAATATGGCAATTGCTTTTGGAATATTTGTACTGATCGTAATTACCGTCCTTTTTCATTTCCTGAGCCCGTGGTGGCTGACGCCCATTGCATCAAATTGGTCTTTGCTTGACACCAACCTCAATCTCACCTTTTTGGTCACCGGTGTCGTTTTTCTAATCCTCAACCTGTTCCTCGTCTGGGTAATCATCAAGTACCGGCACCGTGAGGGCAGCAAGGCGGATTACGAACCGGAGAACAAAAAAATTGAATGGTGGCTCACCATCATCACGACCGTAGCTGTGGTTGCGATGCTGGCGCCGGGTCTGTGGGTCTGGGCGCTGGTCGTCAAGGTACCGGATAACGCCAAAGAGGTCGAAGTGGTTGGCCAGCAATGGCACTGGAGTTTTCGCTTCCCGGGTGAGGATGGCGTACTCGGCCAGGTCGATGTGGGTCAGATGAGTGTGGACAACCCCTTCGGTATGAAACCGGACGACCCGGCTGGCCTGGATGACGTTCTGATCGCCAGTGGCGAGCTTCACTTGCCGATCGATACACCTTACAAAATGGTCCTGCGTTCCAAGGACGTATTGCACAATTTCACCGTACCGCAGTTCCGGGTGAAAATGGACCTGATTCCCGGCATGACGCCTTATGTCTGGTTAACGCCTACGCGCACCGGCCGCTTCGACATTCTGTGCGAAGAACTCTGCGGCATCGGACATTTCGCGATGCGCGGGGCAGTCGTGGTCGATGAGCAGGCCGCTTTCGATGACTGGCTGGACAGCTACCCCACTTATGCCGAAGTATTGGAACGCCCCGCTCCGGACGCTGTGGCGGGACAGGCCCTGTACCCGGTGTGCAGCGCTTGTCATGGCGCCCAGGGCGAAGGTAACGAGATGCTCAACGCGCCCAAACTGGCAGGCCAGCAAGGCTGGTACCTCAAGCGGCAATTGAAGAACTTCCAGCGGGGATTACGCGGCGGCGATGCCAGCGATACTTTCGGTGCGCAGATGGCGCCGATGGCGGCCACCCTGGTTGACGATGCCGCAATCGACAACGTGGTGGCTTACATCACTTCTCTGGAAGAAACTGATTCTCCGTCAACAATCAGCGGCGATGCAGTGAGAGGCGAGGAAATATTCATTACCTGCAAATCCTGCCATGGCGCCGAAGGGCAAGGCATTTGGGCCTTGAATGCACCGCGCCTCAATGGCGTGAATGACTGGTACCTTGTGCGGCAGCTGAATAATTACAAACAGGGAATCCGCGGCTCGCACCCGCAGGATCTGTATGGCAAGCAAATGACGCTGATGGCGGGTGTCCTGCGTGATGACCAGGCCATCAAAGACCTGGTGGCTTATATCAACACCTTGTGAAAGCAGTGAGGAGCAAAATGTACGGGAGCGTAATCTGATGGCGTATGTTGCAATAGCGGACCGGGATCATGAACAACACCTGCATGACCCCCAGTCGTTTGTCACCAAGTACATCTGGAGTCAGGACCACAAGGTCATTGCGATCCAGTACTCATTGACCGCCATTGCCATTGGCCTGGTGGCCCTGGTGCTCAGCCTGGCCATGCGCCTGCAACTGGGATTCCCGGATACCATCTCCTTCATTACGCCTGACGAGTACTACCAGGCCATCACCATGCACGGCATGATCATGGTGATCTACCTGCTGACGGCTTTACTGCTCGGCGGCTTCGGCAACTATCTGATCCCGCTCATGATCGGTGCACGGGACATGGTTTTCCCGTACATGAACATGCTTAGTTACTGGGTCTACCTGCTCTCGGTACTGGTGCTGGTTTCCAGTTTTTTCATCAGCGGTGGGCCGACCGGGGCGGGATGGACACTGTACCCGCCACAGGTCATTCTGCCGGGGACGCCGGGTGTCGACGGCGGCATTGTGCTGATGCTGCTGTCACTCGTATTGTTCATTGTGGCATTCACCATGGGTGGCCTGAATTACGTCACAACGGTGCTCCAGGCCCGTTGCCGCGGCATGACAATGATGCGCATGCCGCTCTCGGTGTGGGGCATTTTTGTAGCCACCATTCTTGGCCTGCTGGCCTTCCCTGCATTGCTGGTGACCGGCATCATGCTGCTGCTGGACTCAGTGATAGGCACCAGCTTCTTCATGCCGGCACTGCTGTCCATGGGAGAGGTGTCAGAACACGAAGGCGGCAGCCCCATCCTGTTCCAGCATCTGTTCTGGTTCTTCGGGCACCCTGAAGTGTATATCGTTGCGCTGCCGGCTTTTGGCGTGATCTCGGACCTCGTCGCAGTGCACGCGCGCAAAAATATCTTTGGCTACCGCATGATGGTGTGGGCCATCCTCGCCATCGGCGTGATCTCATTTGTGGTCTGGGCGCACCACATGTACGTCAGCGGCATGAACCCTTATTTCGGCTTCTTTTTCGCCACCACGACACTGATTATCGCGATACCAACGGCGCTGAAGGTCTATAACTGGGTGCTGACACTGTGGCGCGGCGACATCCATATGACGGTACCGATGCTGTTCGTGATCGGCTTCATTTTCACCTTTATCAATGGCGGCATTACCGGGCTGTTTCTTGGCAACGTGGCGGTTGACATGCCGCTGTCGGATACCTATTTCGTGGTTGCCCACTTCCACATGGTGATGGGCGTGTCGCCCATCCTGGTGATTTTCGGCGCAATCTATCACTGGTACCCTAAGATCACGGGGCGCATGCTGAACGACCGACTGGGGCGGATTCACTTCTGGGCCACGCTGTTCGGTACTTATGCGATCTACTTGCCAATGCACTACCTCGGCATTCTTGGCCTGCCGCGGCGCTATTACACGATGGGTGATACCTCCTTCATCCCGGATTCGGCACAGGCGATGAATGCCGGCATCTCGATCGCCGCGCTGTTCGTGGCGCTGGTACAATTGATCTTCCTGTTCAACCTGTTCTGGAGCCGCAAGCACGGCAAACCCTCCGGCGACAACCCGTGGAAGGCCACGACCCTGGAGTGGCAGACACCGCAAACACCACCCGTGCACGGCAACTGGGGGCCGGATTTGCCGGTGGTCTACCGCTGGGCCTATGACTACAGCATTCCGGGCGCGGTGCAGGACTATATTCCACAAACCGTGGCGCCGGAAGACGTTCCCATGACAGACGCCGGTGATAAAGGCGAACGCTCATGAGTTTTCTGAGCAAGATCGTAACCAAGCCCTGGGAGCATGCCGGGGAAATAGAAGGTTTGCACGGTGCGTTCGACAACGGCTATGCGGCAAGTCGAACGGGCTTGTTTCTGTTTCTGGCTGTGGTCAGCAGTTTTTTCCTGTTGTTCATTATCACTTATCACACCAGGAGCCAGTTTCCGGACTGGGAGGTGCTTGCCGACCCACGCATCCTGTGGGTCAACACGGCCGTGCTGATACTGGCAAGCGTGGCTTTGCAAATGGCCAGCAACGCGGCCAAAAAGAACAATAGAAGCAGTATGCGCAACTTACTGATTACCGGTGCCGTGCTGACGCTGGCATTCATTGCCGGGCAATTGATCGCCTGGGATCAGATGGTGGCAGCGGGGTATTACCTTCGTGATAACCCGGCATACGCCTTTTTCTACCTGCTCACCGGTCTTCATGCCCTGCACCTGTTGGGTGGCATGTGGTTCCTGGGTCGCCTGGGTTTTCGAATGAACCAAACCGGAAAAGGAGAAAAAGCAATGCAAAACGTGAAGCTGTGCGCCACCTACTGGCATTATTTATTGATCGTATGGCTGGTCCTGTTCACCTTGTTGCTGAGGACATGAAGTAGTGCTCCTTCAAGGTGATAATTGCGGGTTCAGAGGATGAAGGCATGACAGAAGAAACACTGACAGTTTCCACAGGTATCGGGGCAGACCCGTCCGGCCTTAAAGGGGTTGTGACCGACTGGTCGCATGACCGGCAGGCTTTCCAGGTGCCCTGGGGCAAGGCCATGATGTGGATCTTCCTGCTCAGCGATACCTTTATTTTCTCGTGCTTCCTGTTGGGTTATATGCACGTCAGGATGACGACCACGGTCGCCTGGCCGAATCCCAGTGAAGTATTCGCACTCAGTTTCGGCGGCCAGCCCATCCCGCTGATCCTGATCGCCATTATGACCTTCGTGCTGATCACGTCCAGCGGAACAATGGCCCTGGCGGTGAATTACGGCTACCGCAAGGACAAGAAAAAAACGGTTCTGCTGATGCTGGCCACGGCCGCCCTGGGTGCGATGTTTGTCAGTATGCAGGCTTTTGAGTGGACCAAGCTGATCATGGATGAGGGCGTGCGGCCCTGGAGCAACCCGATGGGAGCGGCGCAGTTTGGTTCTGCTTTCTTCATGATTACCGGCTTTCACGGCATGCACGTTACGGCCGGGGTGATTTACCTGATCGTCATCGCCAGGCGGGTTGGCACGGGGTTTTACGACCGCAACCGCGGGGGCAATTATGAAATGGTCGAAATTGCCGGGCTTTACTGGCATTTCGTAGATTTGGTATGGGTATTCATTTTCGCGTTCTTCTATTTATGGTGATTCGTTGAAAAGCAGTCATCAGGAAGGACAGCAGGGAGATATTAACCATGGCGCACGCTGAAGTAATCCACGCAGAAGGACACCAACAACATCCACTGGGCATTTATCTCGGGGTATGGCTCTTACTGTTCGTGCTCAGCGGATTTTCCTACGCGGTGGACTATTTTCAGCTGCAGGGTTTGCTGCGCTGGTCCCTGATCATCCTGTTCATGCTGCTCAAGGCCGGATTCATCATCGGCATCTTCATGCATATGGCCTGGGAGCGCCTGGCCTTGATTTCCGCCATCCTGCTGCCGCCGCTGTGCCTGCTGGTATTCATCGGCCTGATGGCTACCGAAGCAGACTACACCTACCTCGCCCGCCTGGTGGCGTTCGGTCCGGCCGCTGAAATCGCAGCAGCTCACCATTGATTAAAATGCAGAACTTAATCTGGGAAGTGGTTCGGCAGAGGCCAGGGCATGTTGATTTTCCGCCAACTATTTGATCCACAGTCGAGCACTTACACTTATCTTCTTGGCGATGACCAAAGCCATCAAGCGGGCGAGGTAGGTGATGCCTGCATGTTGTACCACTCGGTCCATTCCCGGATTTTCACGTTGCCGGCTTCTTGTCTGCTGTACCCCGGCCACGACTACCACGGCCTGACCGTGGTGGGCGCTGCCGATGACTAAGCCGCAAAGTATCTATTCATGACAGATCCCCTGTTTGACGAATGGCGCGCCTACCAGAAGTTACTGGAACATGACTACATGTACCACGTTGCGTTCTTCAGCCGCCTGCAACACGAAATACAAAAGCGATTCAATGGGCCAATAGCTGTCCTTGATCTCGGTTGCGGTGATGTATCACCGATCCGGCCAATACTGGAGGAACTGGACGTCAGTCTGTACTGCGGTGTTGATCAGTCTGAAACGGCGCTGTAGAAGGCTGAAGCCAACCTGGCAGATCATGTGCAGAGCAATGATTTTCCGGAGACACTATCCACGTACCAGTCCATCGGACGGGCTGCGGGATACGGTAAATTCGAGGTCCTGATGCAGGACAGGGAAAAACTCAATCACCTGGTGACGCTCAGGGAGTAGTACCGAACGCCCATATTCTTACCTGCCGATATTCATCGGCCTGATGGACACCGAAGCAAGCTACACACGCGAGCGCAACCGTTGAAAGGCAAACTGGCTTTCTCTGGTCTATATTTAAATTGCTGCGCTAAGATTTTATGAGCGTTGGAGAGCAGTATTCGTTCGAGCATTGGAGAGGGAATTTATAATGGGCAAAGCATTAAGAGCATTGATTTGCATCACGGTACTCATGCCACTGGTGGCGGTGGCGCAAGATGTCGTGGTTACACGAAATTTCACTGGCCTGTGGAATCAGACCAATCAGGAGAGCCAGGGTTTGAACCTGCAGGTCATTGACCAGATCAGTGGTGACAAAATTGCCGTTGTTTATTGGTTTACCTATGGTGATGACAAAGAGTCCGCCTGGTTTTATGGAATAGGGCCAGCCAGCGGCAATCGCATTGAAATGATTCTGTACGAAGCGCGCGGAATCGGATTCCTGGAAGATGACAAACCCGGCAATGATCGGGTTGCAGAAGTCGGAACCATGGAGATTGAATTCTCCAGTTGTGACGATGGTGTGGTAACTTTTGCCACGGAAATGGAAAGTGTTGGTTCGGGTGTCTTCCCCATTGATCGCCTGACAGACTTGTTTAACACGGAATGCAGTGGTGGTATTTCGGACGATACGCCATCCGATGTGCCGATTTCAGAACAACGCGTTGGGCTGGTTCCGGCCCGGGAAGGAATTACGGGCAGTGGACATGCTGATTTTGAAGAGCGCGCGGACCGTACTGAATTTTCCGTGGAGGTCGAAGATCTGGCGGATGGGAATTACCGGATCATTGTTGGCGGTATTGACCGGGGCCCGCTGATCGTCGGTATGGGTATTGGAGAAACAGAATTTCGTAGTCCCGTCGAA
>JAIVWI010000093.1:0-11419 GCA_048636595.1 Oceanospirillum sp.
AAACCAATCTTTTCAAATACGGAATAAGCGCCGCCATCGTGGCGCTCACCATACTGGCGGCAGCGCCAACCCTTGCGAATGACGAACAGGCCAGGCTGGATGCCGCCTGCGAGGCCGCCCGGCAAGAGAAGCTGGCGCCCCTGCGCGCCGGGTTCATCGATGAGTGCGTTGAGAAAAAGCAACGCCCCGACCGCGCTGCCTGTGAGCGGTTTTATGCGGACTTTGGCAACCAGTCCGGTAACCGGGCGCCCCTGTTCTACGATCTGCCAGAATGTGTGGAAGCATTTGAATTCAGGCGAAAATAGCGCCTTGAACACCATCCTGATTGAGCGCCGCTTTTGTGGACCACCCGAATCCGGCCACGGTGGTTATGTGGCGGGGTACCTGGCTGAGAATATTGACGGGCCCGCGCGGGTCCGGCTCCTGAAGCCGCCACCCCTGGAAACACCCATGGAGGTCGTCAAAACCGATGAAGGAGTGGACCTCCTTTATCAGGGTGAAGTGTACGCAAGGGCCTGGCCCAGTGATTTCGAGGCGGATGCGCCGGCAGCCCCTTCACTGGACGAAGCCCGCGCCATGAGCAGGAACTTCGGTGGTTTTCACGGCCACGCTTTCCCAACCTGTTTTGGTTGCGGCCCGGACCGGGACGAGGGTAACGGCATGAGAATTTTTGCCGGTTCTGCATCGGATTCAAACCTGGTTGCCGCGCCCTGGAAACCCGATCGATCTCTTGGTGACGAGGACGGCCGGGTATTTCCCCGCTTCATCTGGTCGGCCCTGGATTGTGCCGGCGCCTGGTCATTCATGCCTTCAACCGGAACCCCGGCACTGCTGGGGGAATTCTCGGTACGTATTGATAGCCCGGCCTACACCACCGGCGAATACATCGTCGTTGGCTGGGAAATCAAGCGGGATGGCCGCAAACACCTGACCGGTACGGCCATCTATACCGTTGAGGGTGAGCTCCTCGCCGTCTCCCGGGCCACCTGGTTCGATATCGACCTGGAGTATCTTCGCTAGCCGTGCCAGGGGGAGAGATCGGCTGGCTGTTTGCAGGACAATCGGGCTGTCGGGAACAGCCGATTAGCGCACAGGGATGTCTTGAGCGTGTCCTGCAAACAGCCAGCCGATCTCTCCTTGAGTTGCCGATTACCGAAATCATGCGCAATACACGCAATATGCGGCTAGTTGCCTGCATAGCGGTAGCCCAGTCCGTACACCGATTCAACCAGGTCTTTACCGGCACCAGCGTCGGTGAGTTTTTTACGCAGGTTCTTGATGTGAGTATCAACGGCACGGTCGCTGACTATCCGGTAATCCGGGTACATTTCATTCATCAGTTGATCGCGGGAGAATACGCGGCCCGATTGGCTGGTCAGGGTCTTGAGCAGGGAAAACTCCACCGGGGTCAGCCGCAGCTTTTTACCATCCAGCTCGGCGCTGTGCATTGCATCGTCCATCTTCAGGCCATCGACCCGCCCTGCTCCCGCAATGGGCACTGAGCGCCTCAGGACAGCCTTGACGCGGGCGACTACCTCACGTGGGGAAAAGGGTTTACAGATGTAGTCGTCCGCTCCAAGTTCCAGCCCCAGCAAGCGATCAATCTCTTCCACGCGAGCTGTGATCATGATGATCGGCACTGCACTTTGCGCCCGCACCTGCTTGCATACCTCGATACCGTCCATACCGGGCAGCATCAGATCCAGCAATATCAGATCGGGAGAATGGCTTTGAACCCACTCCAACACCTCATCGCCCCGGGAAAGATGAGAGGTGCTGAAACCGCCTTGCTTGTGCAGATAATCTGCCAACAGAGCGGCAATCTTGGGTTCATCCTCAACGATCAGGATATGCAGGTCAGAAAAATCCATGGCTAACCCGGTAGTTCAACGTGTATACGCAAGCCGCCCATGCTGCTGGTTTCGGCCCGGATGCTTCCCTGGTGTGCCTCAACAATGTTACGACAGATCGCGAGCCCCAGCCCGCTGCCACCGGTCGAACGGGAACGGCTCCCTTCGACCCGGTAGAAGCGCTCGAAAAGCTGATCCAGCTGTTCAGTCTCGAGTCCCGGACCGGAATCATCCAGGTCCAGCACGACCATTTGATCCTTTTCGGCCAGCGACAGGCTCACCCGTCCGCCTTCCTCGACATAGCGGCAACAGTTTTCCAGCAGGTTGTGCAGGAGCTGTTTCAATCGTTGCGGATCGGCATTGAGCAGTATTCCCTCTGGAGCGTGCAGCTGCAATTCGATCCCCCTTTCGGTCAGCCGGCTACGGAAAGCCTCACCGGACTGCTGCGTGAGCACGCTGAAATTGATTGGTTCCATTTGCAGGTTAAGTGCTCCGGCATCTGACAAGGCCAGCGTTTGCAGATCATCAACCAGGTGCGCCAGGTGCTCAGCCTCTTCACGCAGCGATGCGGTCGTTTTTTCATTGACGGGACGGACACCGTCCACCAGGGCCTCAATTTCCCCCTTGAGTATGGCGACGGGCGTACGTAGTTCATGGGCGATATCAGCCATCCAGCGCCGGCGCGCAGTACGGTTTTTCTCCAGCGTTTCCGCCAACCGGTTGACATCCGCACCCAGGGCGCCAATTTCATCCCGGGTCCTGACTTCGGCCCGTACCCCGTATTCACCTCGCGTAAGCGCCGCTACTTCACCAGCCAAATCCCGTAACGGGTGGCTGATGTGCCGCGCCAGCAGAAAGCCAATAACCCCAGCCAGCAACAGCGCAACCACGAGTGATGCCGCCAACATGCGGGCCTGGTTACGCAGGAATCGTTGCGCCGTCCACGGCAGCTCTGCCCGAAGAGGCACAAACCCAATCCAGCCAACCACTTCTCCTGCGACCTCCACGGCTTCCAACCGGTACTGCCCTTTTTCTGATGTGATCGCCCCAACCACATGGGATTTCTGGCTATCGAGCAGAAAAAGCCGCTTCAGGAACTGGAGCCGTTCAGGAAAAGGCGGGCGGTTTTCATTATGCCGCGGGGGTCCGCGGGGCGGAGCTTTGGAGCCATCTTCAACCATTTCCGGATGAGGCCGGGTTAAACGCAATTGCCGGTTCCAGTGTAAGGGATGGTCCTTTAGAAACCCCCATCCTCCTTCTTGCTGGTAAAGCTCCGCCAGTTCCGGTGCGATTCTTTGCAGTTGAACCGCTTCCTGGTTTTCAATGTAGTTCACCAAACCCCGCTGCAAACTGACCCGTGTAATCAGAAAGACAACGATCAGCGCGACCGTCACACTGATCACCATTGCAAGCAGAATTTTTGCCAGCAGTCCTCTCATACGCCTATCCTGCACCCAGTTGAACCGGGGGTTCAAGTGAACCCGTGAATTGTTCTTATTTTCTCCACAATTCCTTTGAATATGGATTCCAGAATATGCCCCAGGAACCAGAGAACCTGTGCGGTAGATTGTTCGAAGACCGCGCTTCACACAAGGAGGATGTAATGCAACATTCAAATAGCAAAAGATTGGTCCTGACCCTGATGATCGCGCTGTTACCGGCGAGCCTGCTGCAAGCACAAAGCAATCAGGCCTGGCAACAAGGCCCACCGGATGCAGAAACCCGTGTAGCCCACTTAACATCGGCCCTGGATCTCAGCGATCAGCAGTCTGCCGACTTACTGGACTTTTTTCAGACCATGGATCAGGAGCGCCGCGACCTGCGTGAGCAGATGATTCAGGAGATGGCGCCTCAAATTTGCGCGCATCGCGCGGATACAGAGGCTGAGCTCGCAAGAATTCTCAACCGGGAACAGTTGGGGTTAATGGAAGAAATGAAAGCTGACCGCCAACAGCGCGGCCGGGGTAACCGCCAGAACCGCAACACCGGCAGGGACTGGCAGGGCATGCCAGATATTGATTGTTCTAATTAAAATATTTCTTTAAGGCAACACCAGCGGTCCCGTCTTCCCCGGCGGGACCGTAATTTTACTTCACGGCAATAATCACAGCCCTTATCGGCGCTGGGTGACCCTCGACGGTTTTGGTGGAATTTTCCGGGTCCAGTGATTCAGCCAGTGATTCAAACTGCATCCACGTCGTGCTGCGTTGTTCCTCGATTGTCGTGCCTGTCGTATCCACCAGGTCAATTTTCCTGAACCCGGCCTTTCGAACCCAATCCTGCAGCAAGCCTGTCCCCGGCACCGCCCAGACATTTCTCATGCGCGCATAGCGTTCCTGCGGCACCAGGATGTCCTGCCGCCGCTCCTGGGGCAGCACCAGGGTCTCCAGTACCATGGTCCCGCCCGGACGAAGCAGGGAATGGATTCTCTTGAGGTGATGAGAAGGGTCTTTGCGATGATAGAGCACGCCCATTGAAAACACCGTATCAAACGCGACCGGATCGGCAGGCAGATCCTCGATACCCAGGGGCAGAACGTAATTGGCGATATCACCCGAGAAATGCCGGCAGGCCAGCCATTGCATGACGAACAGCAGCATTGGATCTATACCAACGACCAGCGCCGCGCCCGCACCCAGCATGCGCAGGCCGAAATAACCATTGCCGCAGCCAATATCCAGCACACGATGCCCCGTAAGCTCTATGTGTGGCTCGACTCGCTCCCATTTCCAATCCGAGCGCCACTCGGTTTCGATCAGGAGCCCCCCCAGGCGCAGGGGGCCTTTGCGCCATGGGTGCAATTCCATCAGGGTTTCGCGTAGTTTCTGTGGCTCTTCAACCCTTCCCCCCAGAGCCGGTATCCCGCTGCCGAGACTGGCTTCGACCGGTACAGCAGGCAGTTGCTGCAATGCGCCCAGCCAGCGTGGCAAGTCCCCGTGGGGGTTCGTGGCAAGCCTCTTTTGTGCCAGTTTACAGACTGAATTCACCCAGGCCTGGCCCGGCCAACGGTCCATTAATGTCCCAAAAGGGTCAAATCCTGTAGACATATGTGGTCATCGCAGCCGGTCGCTTGAATGGTGGGTTGCCCTAATCAAGCCACTGTGCGCAGTTTCATGCTGTAAAACAGCACCGGGATTACCAGCAGTGTGAGCAGAGTCGAGATCAGGATCCCAAAGATCAGCGATATGGCGAGGCCGTTGAAGATCGGGTCGTCGAGTATGAAGAATGCCCCCATCGTGGCGGCCGCGGCGGTGAGCAGGATGGGCCTGGCGCGGACTGAGGCTGCCTTGATCACGGCTTCTTCCAGTTGCGTGCCGGCGGCCAGTTGCTGCTCGGCGAAATCCACCAGCAGGATGGAATTGCGCACGATGATGCCGGCCAGGGCGATCATGCCAATCATGGATGTTGCCGTGAACTGCGCACCCGACAGTGCGTGGCCGGGCATCACCCCGATTACCGTCAGCGGTATGGGCGCCATGATGATAAGCGGTGTCAGGTAGGAGTTGAACTGGGCCACCAGCAGCAGGAAGATCAGGATCAGGCCGACGGCGTAGGCAATGCCCATATCACGGAAGGTCTCGTAAGTGATCTGCCACTCGCCGTCCCATTTGAGCGAGAAGTAATACGGATTATCCGGCTGGCTGATGTAACGCTGCTCAACCTTGTCGCCGGCAAACTCCAGATCCTCGATCTTTCCAGACAACTCGAACATGCCGTACAGCGGGCTGTCGAGTTCGCCCGTCATGTCGGCCGTGACGAATACCACCGGCAGCAGGTCCTTGTGGATAATGGTATCGTCCCAGGGCGTCAGCTTTTTTCGGGCAAAATCCGACAGCGGCACGGGGATCCCCTCACGGCTGCGCACCTCCAGCGCCATCAGGCTCTCGATATTGGTTTTGCTGGCTACCGGCACCTCCAGGCGCACCGGGATCGGTTTCTTCTCGTGCCCCCGGTGGATATAAGTAACGTCCTCACCACCCAGGGCCATCGCCAGCGCATCGCTGACCTGCTGTTGAGAAACGCCCAGCAGGGCGGCCCGCTGACGGTCTACTTCGATCACGTAGCGTTGTGCATCGGCTTCGACACTGCTGTCGATATCGACGATGTCCGGAGTGGAGTGGAAGATCGTCTCCAGTTTCCTGCCCAGGCGTTTCTGCTCTGCGTAATCGGGGCCGTAAATCTCGGCTACGATCGGTGACATCACCGGTGGCCCCGGCGGGACTTCGACCACCTTGACGGAGCCGTCATACTTCGCGGCTACCGCCGCCAGGCGGGGGCGCACGGAGGCAGCGATCTCGTGACTGCTGCGGTCACGGTGGTGCTTGTCCAGGAGGTTTATCTGGATGTCGCCCATGATGCCCCCCTTGCGCAGGTAGTACTGCCGCAGCAGGCCGTTGAAATTGATCGGCGCGGCCGTGCCGGCATAGACCTGGTAGTCGGTGACCTCAGGGACTGTTTCGATTACCCCGGCCAGTTCGTCAAGCACCGCTGCAGTGGTTTCTACCGGTGTGCCCTCGGGCATATCCAGCACCACCTGGAATTCCGACTTGTTGTCGAACGGCAGCATCTTCAGTACCACCGCTTCGAACAATACCAGCGCCATGGCGACGGCGATCAGCCCGATCAATCCGCCATACAAAAGCATGCGGGCCCGGCGGCCTTCGCCGCGGCGCAAGAACGGGCTCATCAGGCGGGTGAACAGGCCCGGCTGTTTGCCCGGGTCTTCGTCATCACCGCCCTTGTGAGATGGGTGCTCGTGGTTCAGTAAGCGGTTGCTCAACCAGGGTGTGAGGATCAGGGCGACGCCCAGCGAGAATATCATGCCCATGCTGGCGTTGATCGGGATGGGACTCATATACGGCCCCATCAGGCCGGTCACGAAGGCCATGGGCATTAACGCCGCGATTACCGTGAAGGTGGCCAGGATGGTCGGCCCGCCGACCTCGTCCACGGCGCCCGGGATGAGGCCACTGATCGGCCCCTTCTTGAGGCCCCTGTGGCGGTGGATGTTCTCGACTACCACGATGGCGTCATCGACCAGGATGCCGATGGAGAAAATCAGCGCGAACAGGGAAACGCGGTTGATGGTAAAGCCCCAGGCCCAGGAGGCGAACAGGGTCACCATGAGCGTGACGATGACTGCGCTACCGACGATGACGGCCTCGCGCCAGCCGATTGTCAGTAAGACCAACAGGATCACCGAGGCGGTCGCAAAGGCCAGTTTCTGGATCAGCTTCATGGCCTTATCGTTGGCGGTCTTGCCGTAATTGCGGGTGATGGTGACCTGCACGCCATCGGGAATGTGGGTGGCCTGCAACTGGCTGAAGCGCTCGATGACCTTGTCGGCGATGCGGGTTGCGTTGGTGCCGGGCTTCTTGGCCACGGCGATGGTTACCGCGGGGGCGTACGGCACGGCCTCTTGCCCAGCCTCTTGCGCCGCCGGGCCGGTGGCGTGCCAGACATATTGTTCCGGCTGATCGCCGCCGGAGCGGACCGTGGCGACATCTTCGAGGTATACGGGGCGGCCGTCGAACACGCCCACGATCAGGTTCGCCACTTCGTCGCGTCCGGACAGGAACACGCCAGCCTGCACCGGGATTTCCAGGCCGCCCGATACCAGGGTTCCTGCCTCACGGGAACTGTTGGCCGCGGTCAGCGCCATGCGCAAGTCGTCCAGCGTCAGGCCGAAGCCGGCCACCCGTTCCGGATCGAGCACCACGTGTACGATGTCGGGGGCGCCGCCGATAGTGTAAACGTCGCGCGTACCGGGAACACGCTTCAGTTCAGCCTCCAGCGCATGGGCCACTTTCAGCAGCTCCAGCCCGCCGCGCTCAGGATCCTCGGTCCACAGGGTGGCGGTAATGATGGGTACGTCGTCGATGCCTTTGGGCTTCACCAACGGCGGCAAAACACCGAGATTGGACGGAATCCAGTCCTGGTGGGAATAGATGGCGTTGTAGAGACGGACCAGCGAAACCGTGCGGTCCTCGCCGACCTCGAACTGGATGGTCATCACGGCCATTCCCGGCCGGGAGACCGAGTAGACGTGTTCAACCGCCTCGATTTCCGATAGCACTTGTTCCAGTGGAATGGCGATCTTGTTCTCGACCTCGGTGCTGCTGGCGCCCGGGAACGACACGAAGACGTTGGCGAAGGTGACGTCGATCTGGGGTTCCTCCTCGCGCGGCGTCACCACGATGGCGAACAGGCCCAGCAGCAGGGCCATGAGCGCCAGCAATGGCGTCAGTTCGCTGTCCTGGAACTGGCGCGCGATGCGACCCGAGAACCCCAGTCTTTCTTTCATGGTTGCTGCATGGCCGGTCGTTTGGCGTAAATCCCGGCCCGGACCGGGTCAAGCGCCACGCGTTCACCCTCAGTCAGCCCGGCCAACACCTCAACCCGTTCGCCGACGGTCTCGCCAACCCGGATCTGGCGCAGGCGAATGCCGCCTTCCGTGACCACGTAAACACCCGTGACCTCACTGCGGCGCACCAGCGCCTTGGCCGCTATGAGAAGCCGCCTGGCGTCACCCACCTGGAAGGCGACCTTGATAAACATGCCAGGGTACAGTCCGAACTGGCCTTCGGGCAGTTCCAGGCGCACGCGGAAGGTGTTGGTCACCGGATCTGCTACCGGGAAAATGGTAATTTTTTCCGGCTCCACGCGACCCTCATCGGTCAGGATGGCCGCGCGCGGGTTTGGCCGGATCTTGATGGTAACCTGCTGGGGCAGATCCAGGGTCACGCGCAGCCGTTCCAACGATAGCCCCGACATGAGGCGCTGGCCGATGGTCACGGATTCGCCGACCTCAACAAAACGTTCGGTCACGATGCCGGAATAAGGCGCCTTGACCACCGTGTAATTGAATTGCTGACGCGCCCCCTCCACCGCGGATTCAGCCGAATCCACTTGCGCCGCCGCGGAGTCCCTGCTGGCCAGAGCCCGATCGAGGTCGCGTTGCGAACCAAGGCCTCGCTGCTTGAGGTTCTGAGCGCGCCGATATTCCTCTTCAGCCTCCACCAGCCGTGCCCGTGCCTCGGTCAGCCGTGCTTCGGCCCCACGCAATGCGGTGCGCTGCTCAACATCGGTAAAGCGGATCAGCACCGCACCATGTTCGACGAAGTCATCCACGTCAAAGTTGACTGCCGAGATCCGCCCGGCGGTCTGGGCCGAGATGGTTGCCTGGTGGACCGCTTCGACCGTGCCGTCGAACATACGCTCCACTGCGGTCATTTCGAATTCCGCAGGAGCTGTAGCGAAGGGCAGGTCGGCATGGGCAGCGGACACAAGACCCGATGCAAAGGCGATACCGCAGACGGTGCGAAGCATTGCCCGCCGGGCAAAAGCCGGCCATTCACCCGGGTTGTCAAAATAGCTGTTCATAGAGCGCATCCGCTTATATTAGCTGTTCATTATAAACCCTTAGTATAGATTCGCCGTTATGCTTTGCCAATATGTGCGCTAGTGATTGTGACTTCTGGGGCACGCCTGTCCCGTCCAGTTCTGCTATCGTAGGGGTGGGAGAAGTTTACTGCGCACATACCATGCCCTTACGGTGCGGCATGGCGCGTTATCACACAAGAGGTCAGCCATGTTTAATAGTCCTTTAGTATGGGCCGTTATCGCCGCCATTCTCGGTATCACCATCGTTCGCACGGCGGTCATTATCGTCCGGCAGGGATACGAATACACCCTGGAACGGTTCGGCCGTTACACCACTACACTGCGTCCTGGTTTCCATTTCGTTATTCCCTTCATCAACCGCGTCGGCCACAAGGTCAACATGATGGAGCGGGTGCTGGACGTGCCTTCACAGGAGGTCATTTCCAAGGACAACGCCGTGATAACGGTAGATGGAATCGTCTTTTTCCAGGTGCTCGATGCCGCCAAGGCAGCCTACGAGGTGTTCCGGCTTGAGCATGCTGTTTTGAACCTGACCATGACCAACATCCGTACCGTGCTGGGCTCAATGGACCTTGATGAGACTCTGTCCAAACGCGATGAAATCAACGCCCGGCTGCTCGCCGTGGTTGATGAAGCCACCACGCCCTGGGGGCTCAAGGTCACCCGTATCGAAATCAAGGACATCAGCCCCCCGATGGATATCGTGCAGGCCATGGCGCGGCAAATGAAAGCCGAACGTGAAAAGCGCGCCAACATCCTGGAAGCCGAGGGCTTTCGCCAGGCGGAAATTCTGCGCGCAGAGGGCGACAAGAAAGCTGTCGTGCTCGACGCCGAGGGCCGTAAGGAGGCTGCTTTCCGGGATGCCGAGGCCAGGGAACGTCTGGCTGAAGCTGAAGCGCGGGCAACCGCCACGGTGTCCGAGGCGATTGCATCAGGCAACATCCAGGCCATCAACTATTTTGTCGCGCTGAAATACGTCCAGGCCCTGAGTGATTTTGCTAACGGCCCCAATACCAAGACCCTGCTGTTACCGGTGGAGGCAACCGCTATACTTTCCAGCCTGGCCGGCATCTCGGAAATAGCCAGGGAAGCTTTTGGCAAAGACGACAAGGGCGGCACAGACAGTGAAGGCTCCAGGGACAGTGATACCCCCAAAGACCTCGATTATCGTTAAGCAAAGGGGATAAGTATGGAATGGTTGAAACACATTGTATTCTGGCACTGGTGGATACTCGCCGGTGTTCTGCTGATTCTGGAGCTTACTTCCCCGGTTTTTGTCTTTCTCTGGCTGGGTTTTGCCGCCGCTGCAGTCGGTTTCCTGCTGTTGGTCTTCCCTTCCATCCCGGTGGAGGCCCAGCTGGTATTGTTCGGGGTCCTCTCCGTGGTGGCGGTGCTCGCCTGGCGCCGCTATCGTGAAATCCATCCGCCTCAATCGGATCAACCGCTGTTGAACCAACGCGGCCAGCAGTACACGGGCCGGGTCTTCACCCTGGATCAAGCGATTGTCAATGGCGTGGGTAAAGTTGAAGTCGATGATTCCACCTGGCGCGTCAAGGGTCCGGACCTTCCCGTCGGAACACGGGTGAAAGTAACCGGCGTCGATGGAGTCGTTTTTATCGTCACCCGGGCCGACTAAGCTCCCCTGCAAACCTTTTTCTTCTGTCATGGGCGGGCTTTGACTATACTAGCCCGCAAACCGCATCACATTAAAAACAATGACTTTTCAGCAATTCATTCAAGAGCTGGCAACGTTCTGGTCAGACCAGGGTTGCGTGCTCATTCAGCCCCTCGATCTTGAAGTGGGTGCGGGTACTTTCCACCCGGCCACTTTTTTGCGGGCGATCGGACCGGAACCCTGGAGTGCCGCCTATGTTCAACCGAGCCGGCGGCCGACAGACGGCCGCTATGGCGAAAACCCAAACCGCCTGCAACATTACTACCAGTACCAGGTGGTGATGAAACCTTCTCCTGAAAACATCCAGGAGTTGTACCTGGAGTCGCTTGAGGCCGTTGGGATTGATCCGAAGGTCCATGATATCCGCTTTGTTGAGGATAATTGGGAGTCGCCAACCCTGGGTGCATGGGGACTCGGCTGGGAAGTCTGGCTGAACGGCATGGAAGTGACGCAGTTTACCTATTTTCAGCAGGTCGGCGGACTCGAATGC
>JAIVWI010000094.1:0-11318 GCA_048636595.1 Oceanospirillum sp.
ACCTTCCGCTTGAGGAGCATCCTGACGGGACCCGACATCTGCAGGACGCGAGTCTTCACCTCGTACTCGGCGAGTTCGGATACGCCCTCGAGCCACTCGCCCGCGGCCGTGACGCTGCGCAACTGGACCGCCAGGCCTCGCGCCTGGAAGGCCGCCGCAGACCGGCCGTGGATCGTCTTGGCGAAATCCGACGGCGCCGTCACCACCGCCATCGATACCCACCTGGAGCACGTACTCCGCCATCCGGATTACATCCGCGCCATGAACATCCTGTGGGGCGCCGCACTGGACCCCGCCTCTGAATTCAAACCCAATGTCGCCGAATTTATGCGAATACAACGGGACTCTGTTGCAGCCTGGGTAAAGGGGGGGCAGGAATCCGGGGAAATCAGGCCGGATGTCGATGCCGGCCGCGTTGCCGAGCAGTTTTACGGCACCCTGATCGGCCTCAACAACCAATGGCTGGTCGCCCCGGAAATCGATCTCAGGGCAGCCTACGAAGATTACAAACAAAACATCTTGCGCCTGTTGAGCGCAAAACCACCACCGAGGAATTGAAATGACTGAAGCCTATATCTACGACCATGTCCGCTCCCCGCGGGGCCGCGGCAAGGCCAACGGTTCCCTGCACAGCATTACACCAACCGACCTGACCACCCAGGTACTGCGCTCCTTGCGGGACCGCAATGAACTGGATACCTCGCTGGTGGATGACGTGATACTGGGCTGCGTAGCACCCATTGGCGAGCAGGGAGCGAACATTGCGCGCACGGCGTTGCTGAATGCCGACTACGCGGAATGCGTACCCGGCAAGCAACTCAACCGTTTCTGCTCTTCCGGCCTGGAAGCGGTCAATTCAGGCTCAGCCCAGATAATGGCGGGACAGTCCGACATAGTTATCGGTGGCGGTATTGAAAGCATGTCCCGCCTGCCCATGGGTTCCGACGGCGGTTCCTGGCCGACGGACCCTCAAGTCGCCTCCAAGCTCCATTTCACCCCCCAGGGCATCGGGGCCGACCTGATCGCCACCATCCAGGGATTTTCCCGTGAAGATATCGATGGCTACGCATTGGAAAGCCAGAAACGAGCTGCTCACGCCTGGGACAATGGTTATTTTTCCAAATCGATCCTGCCGATCAAGAACCACATTGGCGAGATTGTCCTTGACCACGACGAACACATGCGCCCGGACTCAACCATGGAGAGCCTGGCCACACTCAAGCCTGCTTTTGTCATTCCGGGTGAGCAAGGCGGATTCGATGCGATTGCCCTGCTGCGCTATCCCGAAGTCGAGTCCATTGAACACGTCCACACCGCTGCTAATTCCAGTGGCATCGTGGATGGCGCCGCGGCAGTCCTGCTTGGCAGCGCCGAGGCGGGTGAGCGCATGAACCTGAAGCCACGCGCCCGGATCCGCGCATTTTCTTCCGTAGGCAGCGAGCCCACGATTATGCTGACAGGCCCGATACCGGCCACGGAGAAAGTACTCAAGCGCGCCGGCATGAGCACTTCCGATATTGACCTGTTTGAATTGAACGAGGCGTTCACCTCCGTCGTCATGCTGTATATGAAGGAGCTGAACATCCCGCACGACAAAATCAACGTAAACGGCGGCGCCATTGCCATGGGCCACCCGCTCGGCGCAACCGGCGCCATGATCCTGGGAACCGTGCTGGACGAACTGGAACGCCGCGACCTGTCGACTGCCCTGGTGACCTTGTGCATCGGCGCCGGCATGGGCACCGCCACGATTATCGAGCGCGTTTGAAAACGCCATTCAACAGACATTTAAAGAGATCACAGAAATGACCAATACGATTCAATACGAAGTTGGCAACGACGGTATCGCCATCCTGACCATCGACCTGCCCGGCCAGGCTATGAACGTTCTGACGCCGGAATTCATGCAAGACCTGGAAACCCTGACCGACCGCCTGTCTGCCGACGACGCCGTCAAGGGCGCTGTTTTAACCTCCGCTAAAAAGGCGTTTATTGCCGGTGCAGATATCAAGGACCTGGTGACGGTCTACGACCGTGGTCTGAGCCCTGCCGACGCAGCCGGATTCAGCCGTGAGTTGAACCGGCGGTTGCGTAAACTGGAAACCTGCGGCAAACCCATCGCCGCAGCGATCAACGGACTGGCGCTGGGTGGCGGCCTGGAAGTCTGCCTGGCATGCCATTACCGCGTACTCGCCGATGAGCCCGGAGTTGTCATCGGTTTTCCCGAAGTTAACATCGGATTACTGCCCGGCGGAGGCGGCACCCAGCGCCTGCCACGCCTGATCGGCACGGAAAAAGCCCTGCCCATAATCCTTCAGGGAAAGAACATCCGGCCGGAAAAGGCCCTGGAACTCGGTATCGTGCACGAACTGGCTCCTGCGCAAGAAGTGGTTGAGCGGGCGAAACAATGGTTGCTGGAAAGTGGCGACCCGGTTGCACCCTGGGACAAAAAAGGCTTCAAAGTGCCTGGTGGCGCCGGCGCGAACACACCGAGAAATGCCCAGACATTCATGGTGGGAACCTCATTGATCGTGGGCAAGACACAGAATAACTACCCCGCTCCGATTGCGGCGATGTCTGCCGTGTACGAAGGCTGCATCACGCCCATCGATGCCGGCCTCGATATCGAATCCCAGTATTTTGGTATGCTGCTGGCCGGCCCCGTGGCACGCAACATGATGCGTTCCCTGTTCATCAACAAGGGCGCCGCCGACAAGCTGGTCCGCCGCCCGGAGGGTATCGAAAAATCAAAAGTCAGCAAGCTGGGTATCCTCGGCGCCGGCATGATGGGCGCGGGAATCGCCTATGTTTCGGCAAAAGCCGGCATGGAAGTGGTATTACTCGATACCAGTTTCGACAACGCCGAGCGTGGCAAAGCCTACTCTGAAGGCCTGCTGAAAAAAGCCATTGCGCGCGGCTATTCCACCGAAGCGAAAGCAGAGGCCCTGCTCAGCCTGATCAAACCAACTACAGATTATGATGATCTGGAGGGCTGCGACCTGGTCATCGAGGCGGTGTTCGAGAGCACTGAGCTGAAAGCGGATGTGACTGCAAAAACAGAGGCCGTGGTGCCGGAGTCCTGTATTTTCGCCAGCAATACCTCCACGCTGCCAATCACGGGCCTGTCCGAAGCCTCCAGGCGCCCGGAACAATTCATCGGGCTGCATTTCTTCTCACCCGTCGACAAAATGCCCCTGGTGGAAATTATCCTGGGTGAGAAAACCGGCGACGAGGCCATTGCCCGCAGCCTGGACTACATCCAGCAAATCCGGAAAACACCCATCGTGGTCAATGACAGCCGCGGTTTCTACACCAGCCGCGTGTTCGGCACGGCCACCAACGAGGGCATCATGATGCTGGCCGAAGGTGTCAAGCCGGCGCTGGTGGAAAACATTGCCAAAAAAGCCGGGCTGCCGGTCGGTCCACTGGCCGTGGTCGATGAAGTGACACTGGAACTGGCCTACAAGATCGGCAAGGAAACAGCGGAAGCCATGGGCAAACAATATCCTGCTGACAAGGGGCAGGAAGTCATCTACAGGATGGTCGAAGACCTGGACCGCAAGGGAAAACGTTTTGGCGCCGGTTTCTATGACTACCCCGCGGATGCGAAAAAGCACCTGTGGCCCGGACTGGCAGAGGAGTTCCCTTGCAGCGATGAACAACCGCCCGTTGACGAGTTGATCAAGCGCCTGCTGTATATCCAGTCCCTTGAAACTGCCCGCTGCTTCGAGGAAGGCGTGATTACGCATCCGGAAGATGGTGATATCGGTTCCATTTTCGGTTGGGGCTTCCCACCCTGGGCCGGCGGCACACTGTCGCTGATCGATACCGTCGGCATCCGGGATTTCGTTGCTGAATGTGACCGCATGGCCGAGGCCTATGGCCCGCGCTTCGCTGTTTCGGACTGGCTACGTGACCGGGCGCAGAAAAACCTGTCATTTTATTGATGCCAGGGGAAACTTTTTAAGGAGTATTCATTATGAAACGCCTGATATTCGATGAAGAGCATGAGATGTTCCGTGATTCGGTACGCCGTTTCATGCAGTCCGAAGTCGAGCCGAATGTTGAGCAATGGCGGGAGGATGGGATCTGCGATCCGGCCGCTTTTCGAAAAGCCGGTGAACAGGGCCTGCTGTGCATGTGGGCCGATGAGAAGTATGGCGGCCTGGGCATCACAGACTTCCGCTTTGAACAGGTCATCATCGAAGAGACCATGCGGCACGGTGATATAGGCCTGTTCCTGACCCTGCACAGCCGCCTGGTCGGGCCCTATATTGGCGATCTGGGCAGCGAGGAACTCAAAGCTCGCCTGCTGCCGAAATGCATCAGTGGCGAGACCATCCTGGGCATCGCCATGACGGAACCTGCAGCCGGCAGCGACCTCGCCGGCATTAAATCCCGGGCAGTTCTCGACGGCGATCACTGGGTACTGAACGGCTCCAAGACTTTTATCTCCAACGGCATCAACGGCGGCGCTTTCGTCGTGGCCGCCCGAACCGTACCGGGCAAGCCGCACGGCATTGGACTGTTCGTAGTCGAAGAAGGCATGGAAGGTTTCAACCGCGGACGCAACCTGAAAAAAATGGGCCTCAAGACCCAGGACACCGCCGAACTGTTCTTCGAAAATGTCCGGATTCCCGTCGAAAATGTGCTGGGCGACCCGGAAGGGGGGTTCTACAGCCTGATGCACCACCTGGCCGAGGAACGCCTGATCAGCGCTGCCCAGGAAGTCGCCCACGCCCAGGTCGCTTTCGACCTGACAATGGACTATATCCTGGAGCGTAAAGCCTTTGGCAGACCGATAGGGGCATTCCAGAACAGCCGCTTCAAGATGGCCGAAATGCGCACCGCACTGGATGTCACGCAGACCTTCGTTGATCAATGCGTCCTGCTCCACAACCAGGGAGAACTAAGTGCAAACCTGGCCGCCGAGGCCAAGCTTTTCGCCAGCGAACTGGAATCGGAAGTGATGGACAACTGCGTGCAGCTACACGGCGGTTCTGGCTACATGAGCGAATACCGCATCTCCCACATGTTCACCGATGCCCGAGTGTCCCGCATATACGCCGGCAGCTCCGAGATCATGAAAGAAATAATTGCCCGCAGCATTGGCCTGGACGAACGCAAATTGACCGGCTAATTGCCGCCATGAAATTACTAGCCGCAAGAATTCACATCTAATTGGTGAGCGTCGCCCTTTTTTTCACGCACGCGTCACAGGAGTCGTATTACAATCGTCCGACACAAACGGGCGATACCTGATGACGCAAAGCGAATTCACAGATGCCAACTGGCACCAAGTGAGCGCCACCGAGGCGACCCGGCGGCTCGGCGTTGACCCTGTCTACGGTCTCAGTTCAGACGAAGCCGCCACCCGGCAATCGAAATATGGGCCGAATCGCTTAAAAGAGGTTCCGCCCAGAAGCCGCTGGCTGCTGCTGCTCGATCAGTTCAAAGGTATCCTTATCCTGGTGCTGATCGGCGCGGCCGTGCTCGCCGCTGCGATCGGGGATCTGACCGATGCGGTAGTGATCCTCGTAGTGGTCATGATTAACGCCGTGCTGGGCTTTTCCCAGGAGTACCGTGCCGAGAAATCACTCGCTGCACTGAAAAAAATGCTGGCCCCAACCGCCGAAGTCCGCCGCAACAGCAGGACCATGGTCCTGCCCGCTGATGAACTGGTGCCGGGGGACATCGTGCTGCTTGGCCCCGGTGACCGCGTGCCGGCCGATGGCCGCGTGATTGCCACACATGGTTTTGAAGTGGACGAATCCTCACTGACCGGGGAATCGCGCACCGTGGGCAAACAGGTTGATCCGCTGGCGGGCGAGAATATTCCACTGGCGGAGCGCGCCAACCTTTTTTACATGAACACCACCGTAACCCGCGGCCGGGCTGAAATGGTGGTGACCGCCACCGGCATGCGCACCGAACTGGGTTTATTGGCGGACATGCTGGGGGAGGCAAAAGATTCCCCCACGCCGCTGCAAATCCAATTGGACGGCCTGGGCAAACGGCTCGCGCTGATCGCCGGCATCGTGGTCGCTTTCATGCTGATAGCCGGCTTGCTGCGCGGTGAGCCCTGGGTGATCATGATCATGACGGCCATCGCATTGGCCGTGGCGGCCATTCCCGAGGGTTTGCCCGCAGTGGTGACGGTAACCCTGGCCATCGGTCTGCAGCGTATGGCGCGTAACCAGGCGATCGTCAAACGCCTGGCGGCGGTAGAAACCCTGGGCTGCACATCGGTCATATGTACCGACAAAACCGGCACGTTGACCGTCAACCAGATGACCGTCCGCCGGCTTTATACCAGTGGCCGTCATCTGCGGGTAAGCGGTGAGGGCTACGGTACCGCCGGTGAAATCAGTGGCGATGCCGGCGTACCGGACCTGCAAGCCCTGCTGATGCCGATCGCACTGTGCAATGAATCACAACTGCGCTCCGGCCAGGTCATCGGCGATCCAATGGAGGGCGCCTTGCTGGCGGTTGCGGCCAAGGGCGGATTTGATCCACCTAAATTGAAACAGCACTACCGGCGGATCGCCGAGATTCCGTTTGAAACGGAACACAAGTTCCAGGCCACCTTCCACCTCGACGGTGAGCGTGTGCGAGTGATGGTAAAGGGCGCTCCGGAGGTATTGCTGGATCAATGCAAGACGGTGTTTTTTGAGGACGGCAATCAGCCGCTCGATGCGCAACAGCACAGGCTCATTGAACAGGCCAACGAAAAAATGGCCTCCACCGGCCTGCGGGTGCTGGCTGTCGCCTGGACGGAATTACCGGTGCGGGATTTTGTGCCCAATGGCGACCTGTTTATCTACGTGAAAGACCTCGTATTCACCGGAGTGGTGGGCTTGATGGATCCGCCCAGGGCTGAAGCGAGTGATGCCATCGCTTTGTGCCATAAAGCCGGGATTTCAATCAAAATGATCACCGGCGATCAGAAGATCACCGCCGCCGCCATCGCCCGCGAACTGGGCATCAAGGGCACCGTAGTGACCAGCGCTGAACTCGATGCCATGAGTGACGCCCAATTGGCCGCCGCTATTGATGGCATCGGTGTTTTCACCCGGGCCACGCCAGAGCAAAAAGTGCGTATTGTGCTCGCACTCCAGGCTAACGGGCACCTGACCGCGATGACCGGGGACGGAGTGAATGACGCGCCAGCGCTCAAGACCGCCGATATCGGGGTCGCCATGGGGATCACCGGCACCGACGTGGCCAGGGAGGCTGCCACCATAGTGCTCACGGACGACAATTTCGCCACCATTGTGAAAGCGGTCAGGGAAGGGCGCACCATCTACGACAACATCGTCAAATTCGTGCGCTTTCAGCTATCCACGAATATTGGCGCCATTCTAACGGTATTGTTGGCGCCGTTCCTGGGGCTGCCGTTGCCGTTTACGCCCGTACAGCTTTTGTGGGTCAACATCATCATGGACGGGCCGCCCGCCATGGCGCTGGGTGTAGACCCACCGCAACCGGGTATCATGGACGGCCCGCCGCGCAAGACCACCGACCGGATCCTGACTTTACGCCGTTTCGGCAAATTGGCGACCTACGGTACGGTCATGATGTTTGGCACCCTGGGTGTGCTGTGGTGGGGGCTGCAGACCGGATCGAAGACCCATGCGCAGACCATGGCCTTCACTACCTTCGTATTGTTCCAGGTGTTCAACGCCTTCAACGCCCGGGTGGATAAGAGAAGCACTTTCAATGCCAATTTTTTCCGCAATCGCATCCTGTGGCTGGCCCTGTTTGCTGTGCTTGCATTACAGGTGCTGGCGGTGCAATGGACACCTGCCCACGGGATATTCGACGTTGAAAAGCTCAGGCTTGAAGATTGGTTGCTGGCCACGCTGGTCGCCAGTTCTGTGCTGGTTCTGGAAGAATTGCGAAAACTGTTTTTGCGGATATTCCGGCCATGAGTATGTCTAAGGTTCGCGCAGCCAACGTTCCGCCTGGTTGCCGAAGGTGATGACAGCGCACTGATGAAGGCACCCCGCGAGATTTTATTTGCCGATGAATAGTTGTAAAAACACGAATCGCTGACCATGAGGCATTTGTATTTCTACCTGGGGTGGTTGTTTTTCAGCATGGGTGTACTGGGCGTTTTTCTACCCGTCTTGCCGACCACACCCTTTATGATACTGGCCTTATGGTCTTTTTCAAAAAGCTCTGAAAAGTTCCACCATTGGCTGTACCACCACCATCTGTTTGGCCCATCACTGAAACTGTGGGACAACTACAGAGTGATACCGTTGTTCGCAAAAATTGTCGCCATTACCTTTATGATCATAAGCATGTCCTGTCTGGTCCTGTTTTCTACGTTTGAAAATTGGCAAAAAGTGATGGCCGGTGTGTTCATGCTATCAGCGGCCGTTTACATTCTTGGCAAACCATCAAGGCCGCCTGAATAAAAGAATACTTCTGTTTGAGTCCTGCAAACTCCATACAACTTCACCAAACCGGACCTTACAGAGCGTCTGGCCCCCCTCGCTCTTTCCCGTTGGTATCGGAATAATAGTCTTCACGGAAACGGTCAATAACGGCGTCGTTCTCTGCATCGTCTTCCCTGACCTTCACTAACGCTGCATGGGCAAGTGCAATACTTGCTTCCAGGTTCTCGGAAACGGCCAGTGATGCGCCTTGTTCCCGCAGACTCTGGCAGTGATCCATGTTATGCCCACGCGCCAGTATATCCAGCTTTGGAAACGCACGATGCAGTGAAGAGACGACCTGCTCCATAGCGTGAAAGTCGTCAACCGTGACGATAATCAGGCCCGCCTCACCCACGCCCAGACTTTTCAGCACTTCGGGCTGCCGTGCATCCCCGTAAAACACCGATCGACCCGCATTACGTTCCTGCCTGACGAGGCTGGCATCGATATCGACGGCAATGTAAGGTACATCGCGCAATTCGAATATTTCACCCACACGGCGCCCTACCCGACCGAAACCTGCGATCACGATCGACGTGGACGCCACATCCTCTTCTGCAAACGCCTCTCCCACAGGGCCTCTCCTGCGTGAAGCGGCCAGCCGATACGCCAGTCCGGCCAGGGGTGGAGTCGCCAGCATGCTTAGCACCACCACCAACAGAAGTTGTTGAAACAATCCCTCATCCAGCAAAGCACCCTTGAAGGCCACCGCGAAAATGACCAGCGCGAATTCTCCGCTTTGGGCCAGCAACAGCGCGATCGCCAGGGCTATCCTGCCCCTGTGCCCGAACAGCCTGGCCAAAGGCCACAGCAAAGCGGCCTTGGTCAACAGCAGCAGCAGGACCAGACCGATGGAAACCAGCGGGTCTTTAAACAACAGCGCCAACTCGATGGACATCCCCATCGACATAAAGAACAATCCCAGCAGCAGGCCACGGAATGGCTGGATCTCGGCCACCACCTGGTGCCGAAATTCCGAATCCGCAATCAACAGTCCCGCCACAAACGCGCCCATGGCCAGAGACAGTCCGATTTGCGCCATCAAAACGGCCGTGCCGAGAACCAGCAACACAGCCGAGGCCGTGAAGATCTCCGGCGACCCCAGACGGGCTACGCGATGGAGTACGGGTTGCAGCAGATAGCGCCCCCCGAGGATGATCAGCGCAAGAATGATCAGCGCTTCGAGCAGCGCAATGCCGATATCCTCGCCAATGGTGAGATCCGCTACCGCCAACAGGGACGCAAGGGCGAGCAGTGGCACCACGGCCAAATCCTGAAACAACAGCACGGCGACGGATGTCCGTCCGTAATCAGAGGCCAGCATCTTCTGTTCGCTAAGCAGTTGCAGCACAAAGGCAGTTGATGAGAGCGCCAAAACAGGCCCGATCAATACGGCGGAGCGCAGCTCCACGCCGAACACAAAGTAAGCTGCTGCGGTGATCAATGCACCCGTAACAACCACCTGGAGGATACCCAACCCGAAAACCATGCGCCGCATCAACCACAGACGTGACGGTTTGAGCTCAATACCGATAACAAACAGCAGCAGTACTACGCCAAGTTCAGCCAGGTGGCCAATCTCGGCCGCGTTGTCGATCAGGCCCAGCGCCGATGGTCCCACCGCAACGCCGGCGATGAGAAAACCGGGTACCGTACCGAACCCGGCGAAACGGGACAACGGCACCACGATTACGGCTGCCGTCAGAAGAATAATAATGTCTGTGAGGTAAGCCAGGTTCATCTTGATGTTTGTTTCAAGAACCAGTTCATATCTTACTGCCTCCCTTTTCCCGGCGCCGGCGGATTGATTTCTCCAGATTGATGACCAGATAGATCACCAGGCCAACCGTCACAATGTGTACCCAGTCCATGATACCGATCGGTGCGGAATGGAACAGCTGGTTCATTGGCGGTGCGTAGGTATAGAACAACTGCAAAACCACCATACCCATTGCTCCACCTACCACCCATGGATTGCTGAACAAGCCAAGCTGGAACATGGATTTTGTCAGGCTACGGCAATTAAACAGGTAGAACAGCTCAACCATGACGAAGGCGTTGACTGTCACCGTTCGCGCCACCGCGTCGCTGGCGCCGCTGGCAAGCGCCAACTCGAATAGCCCGAACGCTCCGAGGAAGAGCATGGTGCCGACCAGAACGATGCGCCAGAGCAACTCACCGTTGAGGATCGGCGTCTTCGGATCGCGTGGCGGCCGCTGCATGGTTCCCGGCTCCCTGGGCTCAAAGGCCAGCATCAGGCCCAATAAAACTGCCGTTGTCATGTTGATCCAGAGGATTTGCACCGGCAGAATCGGCAGCGTGACGCCCATGAAAACCGCCATCAAAATCACCAGACCTTCGCCGAAGTTGGTCGGCAGAGTCCACACCATGAACTTGGTCAGGTTGTCAAAGACGCCGCGACCCTCTTCCACCGCAGCTTCAATCGTGGCGAAGTTATCGTCGGTGAGCACCATGTCGGCCGCTTCTTTCGACACCTCTGTGCCGGTTATTCCCATGGCCACCCCGATGTTGGCGCGGCGCAAGGCCGGGGCATCGTTGACCCCGTCGCCCGTCATGGCCACCACCTCCCCGTGGGCCTGCAAAGCTTCCACCAGGCGCAGCTTTTGTTCCGGCGTAACCCGTGCGAACACGGCGGTAGCGGTGGCGGCCTGGATCAGTTCGGCATCGGACATCGCTTCCAGTTCACGCCCATTCAACACCTGCGGAATTTCGCCTACAGCCAGAGTATCATCCAGGCCGATCTGGGCAGCGATGGCGGCGGCGGTGATGACCTCTTGGCGGGCGGAGAAGGCAACGACAAGCTCGAGGGCCAGGCCGGCAATGACACGCTCAAGGGCGACGGCGGCGACGACA
>JAIVWI010000095.1:0-11305 GCA_048636595.1 Oceanospirillum sp.
GCAAAAAACAGCTGCAATCCGATGCCCGAGGCCACCAGCTTCCAGTCCACCTCCTTGCGGTTGGAGGAAAAAGCAAAAGCAATACTGAGCAGAACCACCAGCCCAAAAATCCCAAAGGCAATCGTGCCAATCATGAAACGCTCTCCATTGTCTTTATTTTTCTAATCATTGCGGGGCAATGTATCGACTTTGAACCTCGCTGGCAAATGAGTAAATTCATCCCTGTGGTCAGATTGCTCACTGTGGTTTTAGCTGCAGGAGAACCCTGGGGCGACTGTAAGAGGTCGCTTGCGGCCGAAAAAGCATAAACAGACACTGACGTCGAATCGCGCGCAAGCACGCTCTTACAAGGGCATTCAGATTTTGATATGAGTCCATTTGCGACCCTTCCACTGCCAGGCGACGTTGAGGGCCTGGCCGACGCGGTAGAAAGCGTTGATAACCCAGATGCCGAGCAGGCCGAAGCCGAGCACCGGCCCAACCAGGAAAGCGAGCGGCAGGAAAAACAGCCATTGCCAGGTCACGCTGACCCACATGGCGCGTTTGGTGTCGCCGGCGCCGATCAGGGAGTTCATCAGCACCATGCCCATGGTGTCGAAGGAAATCATCAGGGCCCACAGGATCATTGGCAGCAAGGCCAGTTGGCGGGTCTCAGGATTGGTCAGGAACACCCCCAGGATGGGATCGGCCAGAGGGATCAGCACCAAACTCAGGATGATGCCGTAAACAAAGGTGAGGGCGGCGCCATTCCATCCCCACCGGGCGGCATCCTCCTTGTCGCCACGGCCCAGGGCGTTACCGACCAGCGTGGTCGAGGCGAGCGCTATGCCGAAGGCCGGCAAAATGGCGGTGATGTGGAAGGTCATCAGGACGTTGATGGCGGCGACTTCAGCGGTGCCGATCCGCCCGACGATCCAGATCAGGGTGACCAGGCCGGCCGAGAAAAACAATTGTTGCAGGCTGTTGGGCAGGGACAGCATAAATTGCTGCCACAAGGTGCTGCGCGATGGTATCCGGTGCAGAAATCCCTTGTCTCTGGCGTGGCGGGACGCGAAGAAAAAGTACAGGACCGTGCCGATATACAGTGAGATCGTGGTTGCCAGGCCGGCGCCGAACACACCCAGTTCGGGGGCGCCCAGGTTGCCGAAAATCAACACCCAGTTCAGGAAAATGTTGATGGCGTGCATGATCAGCAGCGTGCGCAGGTACACGCCGGTCATGTGGATGGCGCTCCAGTAGCCCCGGAAAGAGAAATTCATGCCCACCGCGATCATGCTGGCGATGCGTATCTGCAGGTAGGGGATGCCCAGTTCCCTGACTTCGGGGGAGTCGGTCAGGAAAGTGAACGCCGTGGGTGTGGCCAGGATCAGGATGATGCACAGGGGCAGGCCGATGAGCAGCGCCAGCATCAGGCCGCCATTGAGGGGAATGGCGGTTTCTGAATCCCGGCCTTCACCCAGCCTTCTCGCGGCCAGCGCCTGTACGCCGGCGGACAGGCCGATGATGAAAGAGATCGCCAGGTAATTGGTGAAACTGCCGATACCGGTGGCCGCCAGTGCATTGTCACCCAGGCGCCCGACCATGCCGATATCCACCAGGTTGAGGACGTTCTGCGACATCATGCCGCCCATGATGGGCAAGGCAATGCGCCAGATTTTCCCGCGCCGGTCTTTTGACGGAAACAGTGAATGAATCCTGGCAGCGAGTGCGTTCACAATATGTGTTTTATCCGGCGAATATGACGGTTTCCCGTGTTGCCGCGAAGTTGATTCCCGGCCATCGCTCTTCGGTAAGCTGCAGATTGATCCGTGATGGCGCCAGGTATACCAGTTCGCCGGCGCCATCGGTGGCCAGGTTCATCTGCAACTGGCGTTTGAAATCAGCGAGCATTTTATCATCGTCGCACTGGATCCAGCGGGCAGTTTGCACATTGATGTTTTCGAAGGACGAATCGACGTTGTATTCATTTTTCAGCCGGTAGGCGACCACGTCGAACTGGAGTATTCCCACGGCGCCCAGGATCAGGTCGTTGCCGATCAGGGGTCTGAAGAACTGGGTGGCGCCTTCTTCTGACAACTGTGCCAGCCCTTTTTGCAGTGCTTTCAGTTTCAGGGGGTCACGCAACTGGGCCCGGCGGAACAGTTCCGGCGCGAAATTGGGAATCCCGGTGAACTGCAGGGATTCGCCTTCGGTGAAAGTATCTCCGATGCTGATCGTGCCGTGGTTGTGCAGGCCGACGATATCGCCCGGAAAGGCACTTTCAACGTGTTCCCGTTCCTGGGCCATAAAGGTCAGTGCATTGGCCGCCTTGACACTTTTTCCAAGGCGGACATGTTGCATTTTCATGCCGCTGTAGAAACGCCCTGAGCAGATTCTCATAAAAGCAATCCGGTCGCGGTGTGCAGGGTCCATATTGGCCTGGATCTTGAAAATGAACCCAGTCAGTTTGGTTTCACCTGCTTCTACCGTGCGGCCCCGCGTTGCATGAGGGCCCGGTGGGGGTGCATTGGCGACAAAAGAGTCAAGCAAGGGTGTAACACCGAAATTGTTGATGGCGGAGCCAAAAAATACCGGTGTCTGTTCGCCGGCGAGGTAGGCTTCCTTGTCAAAAGTATGGCTGGCGCCTTGCACCAGCTCAATTTCTTCGCGCAGTTCATCGGCATCCTGTCCGAGCCGTTCATCCAGTTCCGGGCTGTCGATGCCATCGATGATCTCGGCTTCCTGCGTCACGTAATTTTTTCCGGACTCGTACATGAGGACCTTGTTATCCAGCAGGTGGTAGACACCCTTGAGGCGCTGCCCCATGCCGATGGGCCAGGTAATGGGCGCGCACTGAATGCCCAGTACCGATTCAACTTCATCCAGCAGTTCCAGCGGGTCGCGGCCTTCCCTGTCGAGTTTGTTGATGAAGGTGAATATCGGTGTCTGCCGCATGCGGCAGATTTCCATCAGGCGAATGGTGCGTTTTTCCACGCCCTTGGCGCAGTCAATGACCATCAGGGCCGAGTCCACTGCTGTCAGCGTGCGGTAGGTGTCTTCTGAGAAATCAGCGTGTCCCGGCGTGTCCAGCAGGTTAACCACGCAATCACGGTATTTGAACTGCATGACGGAAGAGGTAACCGAGATGCCGCGTTCCTTCTCCAGTTTCATCCAGTCAGAGGTTGCATAGCGCGCGGCTTTTTTCGCCTTGACCGTACCTGCCATCTTGATGGCGCCGCTGAACAGCAACAGCTTTTCTGTCAGGGTGGTCTTGCCTGCATCCGGGTGTGAGATGATGGCGAAGGTCCGGCGGCGGGCGATTTCATTTTCTAATTCAGACATCGTTGTCGGCCGCTCGGTAAAGCGCGCTATTCTAACACCAACACCAATCAAATCGGCGTTAACGATTCGCCGCAACGCCTTTCACAAACTGCTGAGCTTCGGGTGTGACCGCTGTGCCTTCCGGGGTCCGGAAGCGGAAAGGCAGGGAGATTATCTGCATACCGGAATTCTGCTGGATGGCAAAATGCAGGTGAGGGCCGGAACTGAAGCCCGTATTCCCCGAGCGTGCGATCTTCTGGCCGGCACGAATCCGCGCGCCGGGGCGTACACTGACGCTGGCCAGGTCGAGATGTGCGTACAGGGCCATGGTGCCGTCTTCGTGCAGAATGCGGACATGGTTGGCCTTGTGGGCATATTTTTTGTAGTCTTTCCCGCCACGGTTGAAGTCTTCCTCGACGTCCATCACCGTTCCACTTCGCACTGCGTGCACTGCGGTACCAACCGGCATGACAATATCAATGGCGAATTCGCTGTCGGGTGAGTCATGCGTCTTGGTGCCCTGAAACCCCTGGCTGATGGGATACTCCTCGCTGGCGGAAAACGGTGGCAGTATGACCAGTCCTTCTACCGGCGTACTGATCGGACGCCCTGGAACCGACGCCATGCCAAGGCGGTAGCTGAAACTCCGCCTTTGATCCAGTGCGCCGATGCCGACCAGCGTTTGCTCGGTCTGGGCAGGGATCACGAAACGGGCTGGTAAAGGGGGTTCGGACAGGACGTTGACGGACTCCTTCAACGTTAATTCAACCTCGACCGGACCCCAAAAATCGTTGAACAGGACATAGACCGGGCTTTCTTTTTTTCCTTCCTGGCGCAAGCGGATGCGCGGTTCCGGCTCCCTTTCCATGTACACGGTTGAGAACTCGATGCCCTCGTCAGGCGACTGGTCGGTGAAGTGCCAGATTCCGTTTTCGTCCTGGAATTTGTATATGTTTTTCGCTGGCGCGCTGGCAGGCAGCAGGGCCGCCGCCAGAATGAGCCAGGTCAGTCCGTACATTACCGGCATCTCGCGTAATGTGCGGGCTCGCTGTGTCCTTTTTCGTTTCATTACCCGTTCCCTCAGGCTACGTTTATCCGGGCAGATGTTAACCGGCCCTGATGTCAACATTCAATCACGTTTACGGCCAGACCGCCACGAGAGGTTTCTTTGTAGTGGCTTTTCATGTCGGCGCCGGTTTCCCGCATGGTCTTGATAACCTTGTCCAGTGACACCTGGTGTTTGCCGTCGCCGCGAAAGGCCAGGCGTTGCGCATTGATCGCTTTGACCGCCGCCATTGCGTTGCGTTCGATGCACGGAATCTGGACCAGCCCGCCCACCGGGTCACAAGTCAGGCCGAGGTTATGCTCCATTCCGATTTCCGCGGCATTTTCTACCTGGAACATCTCACCGCCCATGGCTGCTGTGAGGCCACCGGCCGCCATGGAACAGGCCACACCCACTTCACCCTGGCAACCCACCTCGGCGCCGGAAATGGAGGCATTTTGCAGATACAGGATGCCGATGGCGCCGGCGGTGAGCAAAAATTCGATTACGCCTTCATCGTTCGAACCCGGAATGAAGTCAAGGTAGTACTGGATTACGGCCGGTACGACTCCGGCGGCTCCGTTGGTGGGAGCGGTGACTACCCGGCCGCCGGCTGCGTTTTCCTCATTGACGGACAACGCAAACAGGTTGACCCAGTCGAGTACGGCCAGCGGGTCTTCGCTGCCGGTTTGCCCGCGAAGTTCCCGGTAGAGTTGCGGCGCGCGCCGTTCAACTTTGAGGCCGCCCGGCAGGACTCCCTGCTGGCGATAACCACGCTCCATGCAACCACGCATTGCGTCCCGGATTTCCGTCAGTCCCTGGCAAATTTCTTCCTGGCTCCGCCAGGTCTGCTCATTGGCCATCATCAGCTCGGAAATCCGCAGCCCGTGATGCTCACACTGCGCCAGCAGTTCGTCGGCCGTGGAGAACGGGTAGGGCAATACCGTTTTGTCGGTGACGATGCGGTCCTGTTCCACCTTGTCCTGGTTGACCACGAAGCCGCCGCCTACCGAGTAATAGTCGCGGCTTTCCAGTACGCTCCCCGCCGCGTCCATTGCTTCGAATCGCATGCCGTTGGGATGGTGCGGAAGCACCTTGCGCTTGTTGAATAGCAGGTCTTCTTTTTCCCGGAAGCGGATGGCATGTGAGCCGGTCAGGAGTAGTTCACCGCTGCTCCGGATCACCTCCAGCGCGGCGTCGATACTGTCCGGGTCAATCCGGTCAGGCATCGCTCCCTGCAGGCCAAGCATCACCGCTTTGTCGGTGCCATGGCCACGCCCGGTATGTGCAAGTGAGCCGTACAGGGTCGTGCGTACGCGGCTGGTCTTTTCGAGCAGTCCCTGGCTCTCCAGGCGCCGGGCAAAGGTGCAGGCAGCCTTCATCGGTCCGACGGTATGGGAACTCGAAGGGCCAATGCCAATTTTGAACAGATCGAATACGCTGACAGCCATAAAGTGTAGTGTCCCATATTATGTGACGATTAAGCGTGACGAGAAGGTATTAGCTGCAAGGCGCGTCTTGCAGGGAATGGCACTAGCCGACTTTAGCAATATGCGGGCGAGCCTGCCAGAATAGAGTTCAAACGGAACATTTGAATCAACATGGCCATCAACAATCCAAACAACGAGGAACTGGTGCTTTATACACTGACCGGCTGTCACCTGTGCGACCAGGTCGCCGTTATGCTGCGGGACATGGGGCTGGGATGGGCAGCGGTGGAAATCGACACGGACCCGGAACTGGAACGGAAATACGATATCCACATTCCCGTCTTGTACCTCCCGGCTACCGGCAGGGAGCTGTTTTTTCCCTTCAGTGAGGACCAGATAAAGGAATTTCTGGAAGGTGAAGTGTGAAGGCGTCATTAACCATATCGGTGTTTTTATCGTCCTTCCTGCTTGTTGCAGCATCGTTTGCTGAAGAGGGCCGCCTGGTGGAGGAAGCGCTGCCGGCTTTACCGGAGGCGGTCAGCAATAACGCGGTCGCTCTGCTGGCCGGCGACGATGGTATTCATCTCTACAGCATGCTGGGTCTGAAATCCGGAAAAACCTGGCAGGACATCAGCAGCGGGGCCATGCATTATTTCTCCGCGAAGGGTGGGGCTGACGGCACATGGCAGAACATTGAATCTGTACCGGGCGGGAAAGGCCGGCTGGCGGCTTCGGCTGTCGCGGCCGGGGGTGAGGTTTATGTCTTTGGGGGCTATACCGTTGCACAAGACGGCTCCGAGCAGTCCGTCCCTGCCGTTTATCGCCTGCAACGGGAGTCTGGCCAGTGGCGGCATTTTTCAGACATGCCTGTGCCGGTGGAAGATTCAAGCTTGTTGGTCTACCAGGATCGCTACATCTACCTGGTCCGTGGCTGGCACGACCTGGGCAATGTAAACCTGGTGCAGGTGCTGGATACGGCCAACGGGACCTGGAAGCAGGCCACGCCCTGGCCCGGCGAGCCGGTGTTCGGCCATGCCGGGGGGATCTCGGGGAATCGCATGGTGGTCTGCGATGGTGTTCGAATCGTTTATGAGAAGGGCTCTCCCGGGCGAAAATTCCTGCCTTCCAGCGAGTGCTGGCTGGGGGAAATTTCAGCCGGCAACTTCCGCGAAATTCGCTGGCAGCCCATTGAGTCACACCCGGGTCTTCCACGTTACCGGATGGCCGCGGCTGATGACGGAGCAGGGAATGTTTTTTTTGCCGGCGGTTCAGTCAATCCGTACAACTTCAATGGCATCGGCTATGACGGAGTACCCTCGGAGCCGGAAACAGCTTTGATCAGCTACAATTTTGATGAATCAAGATGGGAGTGCCACGGTGCATTGTCCGTTGCCAGCATGGACCACCGCGGTTTGCCCCGGCATGACGGCTGGTTTTATATCGTTGGAGGCATGAGAAAAGGGCAGGAAGTCAGCGCCGGTGTATTCAGGTTCAAACCCGGCAAAGGCCGCCCCTGTAAGAGGTCGCTTGCGGCCGATTGACCAGCGCATTTCGCGCCCAAGGACGCTCTTACAAGCGCATTTCGCGCCCAAGGACGCTCTTACAAGTACAGATCGCGCCCAGGGACGCTCTTACATTCTGTTACCACCTGCCTCGCCAAAAGCACCCCGTAGCGAAGCGGCAAGTTTATCCACTCCCTCCCGGATGATCACGGCCAGGCCGGAGAAGAATTGACGCGTGCGGACTTCGGTCTCGCTCAGCACAAAGCCCAGGATCACGTAAGCAGCCACCGCGGGCAAGGTCCAAAATAGCGCGAGCACGATGGCTATCAGCCGGAACACCCACGGTTCTTTTTCAAACCGTTCGGCCAGAGACTTACAGACACCGAGCACGATCGGCTGTCCGGGCCGGCCGTTCAGAGACTCCCTGATCTGTTCAAATACACTTTCAGCAGTCATTTTTCCCTCCTGTGTGATTCCTGATACTAATCATGCAGTTTTCATGCCAGAAAAACATGGGCTATAAGTCACTGGTCATGCGGGCAGTTGTAGTGGGCCGGGCGGAATAATGGCGATTCTCACCATCAAGGTGGTGAAATCGCTTTAAAATGGTTTGCCATGCTGCGTTCTTTCATCGCCATTTCCTACCTTGATGCACCCAGGTTCCTGCGGGCACTTTCCGCTGGCATCGGCCATCTGTTCCAGCGTCGTGAGTACCTGAACCGGATCAACGTGTTCCCGGTGCCGGATGGCGATACGGGCACCAACATGGCGTTTACCTTCAAGACCATCCTGGAAGCCACGGCGACATCACCGGATAGCCGGGTTGATGATTTGATGGATCATGTAGCCGATGCCGCACTGGATGGCGCTCGTGGGAATTCCGGTGCAATCATGGCTCAGTTTCTACACGGTTTTCGCGAATCGGTTGCAGGCTGCCGTCTGCTGACAGCAGAGGGGTTAGCACATGCGGCGCAAGCAGGGGCCAGGGCCGCCTGGACGGCCATGTCCAGCCCGGTAGCGGGCACACTACCCACCGTACTGGAGGATTTTTCCGAAGAGCTGGGCCGGCAAGTCTCGCAAGGCGTCCGGGATATTCGCGTGTTAATGCACCACGGCCTGGAACGGGCCCAGGTGTCGCTTGAGAATACACCCAACCAGTTGGCGGTATTGAAGCAAGCGGGTGTGGTCGATGCGGGCGGCCAGGGATTTGTCGACCTGCTGGAAGGTATCTGGACTTATATCGAAAGTGGTGTGGTGGACCCGGCAGTGAGCGACTGGGCCGACGAGCGCACCACCCCGGTCGGTGACTTTGAACTGGGCAGGCATCGTTTCTGCACGGAATGCGTGCTGGAAGGCAGCGATCTCGACCGGGGTGCATTGATGTCCCGGCTGGAAACGCTGGATGCCAGTTCACTGATTGTTGCGGGCGGGCACAAGTGTGTGCGTGTGCATATTCACGTCAACAATCCGGCGGAAGTGTTCCTGGCATGCGAGGATTTTGGAACGATCACGCAACAGAAAGCCGATGATATGAAACGCCAGCACGGCATGCTGAATCTTGGCGGTGAAACGGCAATCGTGGTGGACTCGGGCGCGGATCTGCCCGTATCGGAGGTTGACAGGCTGGGGATTCATGTGGTTCCGGTGCGCCTGAGTTTCGGAGACCGTGAATACCTTGACGGTGTATCGCTTACGTCCAAAGAGTTTTACCGCATGCTGGCAGAATCAGAAGAGGCGCCGCTGACATCACAACCCCCGCCCCAGGACTTCTCGCGAGTTTACTCATTGCTGACATCGCATGGTTACTCAGTGGTTTATATCGGAGTGTCGGGACAACTCAGCGGAACGATCAGCGCCGCCAGGCAGGCGGCGAGCAGGTCGACTGCCGGCGAAATCCGGGTGATTGACAGTCTGAGCGCAACGGCAGGCCAGGGCCTGCTCGCCATAGTGGCGGCGGAGGCGGCTTCTGCCGGTATGTCCGTGGGCGAGGTAGAGGCCCTGGTGCTGGAAATGGTGCCGCGGACCCGGGTGATGGGCGTTGCTGAAGACCTGTCATACGGAGTGAGGGGTGGCCGTGTTCCTGCCTGGTTCAAGCGTATCGCCGACTGGTTGCATTTCAACCCGGTGATGATGGCCAGCAGGGAAGGGAAAATTACACTCGGTGGGATTAATCGCGGGCGTGGCGCAAGGCCGACCGCGCTGGCCCGCAGTGCCGTGCGGAAGATGGAGCCGGATACCATGTACCGGGTGTTGGTCGCTCATATGGATAATGAAAAAGGTGCAAAGAAAACCCGGCGCCACATCCTGGAAGCACATGGCCGGATTCACTCCTGCCACATCACGGAAGCCGGTCCGGCCCTGGGTGTGCATCTCGGCCCGGGCGGCCTGGTGGTAGGGTTCCTGCCGCAGCCAGACGTTCTCAGTTAATACTGTAAGAGGTCGCTTGCGGCCGAAAAGTCCATTTGCAGGCCATCCGCCTCCCACCTGAATTGAAATTTGGTTAAATTGGGTTAATCTAGTCTTATGATCGGCTTGCTAATCAAGATCGCCCTGTCCTACCTGCTGGGTTCCGTGTCCGGCAGCATGGTCATGGGCTCCCTGCGCCACGTGGATATCCGCGAGAAAGGAAGCGGCAGTGCCGGGGGTACCAACGCGTTCCGGACCCAGGGGCTTAAATTTGCTTTGTTCGTGGTGTTGATCGACATCGGCAAGGGTTTTCTCGCGGCCTGGTTGATTCCCCTGCTTGATCTTGGAAAACTGGATACGGGCGTTTCCATTGAAATACAGATGCTGAGCTGTGGTTTTGCCGCGGTAGTAGGGCATTGTTTCCCACTGTGGCATGGTTTTCGGGGTGGCAAGGGGGCTGCGACTGCCGTGGGCGCGTTGTTGTTTATCTACCCCCTGGTGGTGATTCCGATGATTTCCGTGTGGTTGATCGTGCTGGTGCTGACCGGCTGGGTCGGCTTAGCAACGATGCTGGCTGCTGTCACTATGGTCCCGGCATTCCTGTGGATGGACGGGGTTGGCGGCCTCTTATGGTTTGGTATCGCGCTGGCAATTTTCATTATTTTCACGCATCGCTCCAACATCAGGGGCTTGCTGAACGGCACGGAATACCGTTTCGAGAAAGCCATGATCCGGAACTGGTTCGGATAGTCCTCAGGCATGAATCCATCAGGCAAGCAGCCCGTTGAAAACCTGGACCCGGGGCGAATCAAGATGCTCATGTCTGCCGAGGCGCTGCAGCGGCTGGGCCAGATCACCATCCTGGCTGAAACGGATTCCAGTAATTCGGCTCTGAAGCGTCTTCCCCTGGAGCGGCAACATGCCCACGCCCTGTTGGCGGAATGCCAGACCAGCGGCCGGGGCAGGCGGCAGCGGAACTGGTATTCACCGCCGGGCTGCAATGTTTACCTGAGCCTGGGCTGGCGCTTCGACGAAAGCAGGGGCCGGCTTTCCACCTTGCCGCTGATGATCGCCGTGTGCATTTGCAGGGCGCTTTCACGTACCGGTTTGAAGGCGTATGGCATCAAGTGGCCGAACGACATACTGGCTGGCGGCTCCAAGCTGGCCGGAATCCTGGTTGAAGTGCAGGCCGCGGGGGGTGGGGCTGCGCACGCGGTGATCGGCGTGGGTGTGAACGTATTCATGCCGGCAGCGGGAGTCATTGGGCGCGAAGCAGGGGCGGTCATCGACCGGCCGTGGACGGATATCGCCTCGCAGCTTTCCGTGGGTGTATCTGATCTGTCACGGAACGGAGTTGCGGCTTTGTTACTGGAAGACCTTCTGGACGGCATCGTGGCATTCGAGGCGGCTGGATTCCAGCCATTCGAAAAAGAATGGCGTGAGCTGGATTTGCTCGACGGACGGGAGGTGCTTATACAGCAGAATGAAACCAATACCACTGGAATTGCCAGGGGAGTCGATGCCGATGGAGGCCTGGTGCTCGAAATTAAAAACCCGGGGGGTAGCCCGGTCAGACAAGTTTTTCACGCTGGAGAAGTGCGAGTCCACCATGCCTGAATCAG
>JAIVWI010000096.1:0-11251 GCA_048636595.1 Oceanospirillum sp.
GCTCGATACGCTGCTGTGCGATCTGGCGGTTCGTGTGCCGGGTGGGCTGGCAGTCCGACTGGTTCTGCTCGGCGGGGCGCTGCTGGGCCTGGCCTACAACTGGCTGGGCCTGGTAAGCGACCGCAAGTGGGGCCTGCCCTGGATCGCCGAGGACAAGTTCGCGACCCTGGCCGGGGCCGACGTCGCGCGCAACCTGCGGGCCCAGCTTGATGAATTCGATCGATTGATCGCCGCCGCGGACGCCAAGGTCGCCCAGGCGGAACGGCTGGGGATGAGCATCAAGGAAGAATTCGCGCACGAGGCGTTCAAGTCGAAGGCGCCGATCAAGCTGGGCGAGCGCTGCACGGTGTTCATGGAGCGCGACGTCAACAGCTACATGCAGCGCGGCGCAAGCAAGGGCGACCTGGTGGCGGGGCTGGCGTACTCGGTGGTGTACAACTACATCAACCGCGTGGTGCGGGGGCGGAAGATCGGCGACTGCATCTTCTTCCAGGGCGGCACGGCCTACAACGACGCGGTGGCGGCGGCGTTCGCCGGCATGCTGGGCAAGGAGATAGTCATCGGCGCCGTCGGCACCATGTTTGCCGTCGGTGAAGGCGAATGGACCCTGCCCATTCCAATCGTGGCGGGTGCATCGGGCTGGTACTTTGATGTTGAAGAAGGTCTTGACCGCATGCGCATCCGGCAAATCGGCAGGAATGAACTCGATACCATGCAGGCTGTGCTGGCCTACTATGACGCACAGATGGAATATGCGCAGCAGGACCGTAATGGTAACGGCTTGCTGGAATATGCACAGCGTTTCATCAGTACGCCCGGGACACGTGATGGTTTGTTCTGGGAGGACGAGACCGGCGATATACTCAGTCCACTGGGACCGTTGATGGCAAACCGTACGCCGGGTGGTGGTTACCAGGGTTATTTCTACCGGATACTGAAGGCACAGGGCGAAAATGCCAGGGGTGGCGCCTACAGTTACATGCTGGGTGACCAGATGCGGGCCGGGTTTGCGTTGATTGCCTGGCCGGAAGAATACGGTGAGAGCGGCGTGATGAGTTTTCTGGTGAGTCACGCAGGCATTGTCCATGAACAGAACCTGGGGCCGGATGGCGCCGAAGTCGCTGAAGCAATGACGGTCTTTGATCCCGGCGAGGGCTGGATTCCGGCTGAAGAGGTAAACGGCCCACAGGCGGATACCACACAATAAATGAAGCCATGAGTTGTCATGAGTTGGGGTCAGAGTCAAGTGCCAGAGTCGTTACTCTGGCACTTGACTCTGACCCCTTTTAAAACCATCCAGGCGAAGCGCACGGTGAATCTTTTCTTGCGTCACAACGGGTACGCCAGCATCGCTTGCATACTCTTTCCACTTCGACACGACATCCAGCACTTCCGAGATGATTGACTCGGCACGCCCGCGTTTCATGGATACAGTCTTTGCACAAGTTTTGAAATCGTCGATGGTGAAGTTATCCCTTTTTCCGTTCATGGTCATCTGGTGGGTGGATGTCCAGTCGCCGCCGGGATTGTAGCTATAGGTCATATCGAAGGCAGGCGAAAGTGACCATGTCCCTGATTTGTCCATCAGGAAGGCTATGTTTTTGACATGGTCGTCCTGGTTGCGAATGGTGATATTGAACACCATGCGGCGGAATTGCTCCTCTATTGCACTCATGGGCAAGCCTAATTGTCGAATCACCATCAAGGCCTGTTCATAAGCATGGGCACCGGCCATATTGAAATCATAGTGTGCCAACGCACCAAGCGACTGCATGTGGAGTTTTTGGCCGCCCTCAAGGCGATCGAAACGCCGGGTCATGAAATGCCGCCTGCCGTTTTCCTCGAACAAGCGGCACTCACTCATCTCAATACCGCAGTCCTTTGCCATCATATAACAGGCGTATTCAATTGCGCCGTAACCTTGTGGATCTTCGAGTTCCTTATCCTTGTTGCCTTTGACGCCATCAAATTTCAGTAACCAGTATTCAAAACCCTCGCCTGCCGGAACCTGGCCGGAACGGACCTCGTTGGTCGCGGGATTCCAGGCAATCACTGCCTTGGCCCTGGCACCGCCTGCTGAGGTTCCGACCCGCAGGATATCCGTCAGGGCTTGTTCTCTGCTTTCATCAGCAAACGAAACCTGAAGGTCACTTCGCTGGCTGAGGATTTCCGATGCAAGTTCAACCAGTTGATCGATCTCGATCCTGCTCGCTGTCCTGGATTGCGGTCCGATAGAGGGCGTAAACTCCAAGGCTCCCATACCCCGATCTCCCGTATAACACAGCCGCTCCACAGCATTGAACGAACCGGGTGACCGGCCCTGAGTAGCCAGCCAGGCATTGATCAGTGCGTTGCCGAACCTGTCCGGAAGCGAGTCGGCCAGCAGGCCGGGAAGCCCGTAGAAAGTCTTACGGGGTAGTTCAGGAAAACGATAGATACGGGTGGAAAGTGGCATGGTGAGCGGTGCGATTTCGATACCACTTCCGGCAAATGCCCGGTCATACTCGAACGCCGCCGCTTCATCGCCCTGCTCGAGCGATACTGCGCCAATCATGCGCCCCCACAGCCTGACTTCGGACCAGCTTGTCATGCCTCTTCATCCCAGGACCAGGGATCCGTTGAATCTGTTTTGCTTCGTTTCGAAGTAGCGCGCTGCCGGACCTTGCCTTTGCGCTTTACATAATCCATTGGACTGGGACCAGGCTCGGGAATGACCTGGTCCAGGCTCGCCAAGAGATCGAGCACGCGAAAAATCCGGATAATGCTCGACATTTGAGCCGTAGCTCCGGCTTCGATACGCTCAACTGTCCGTTTGGAAACACCTGCTTGCCGGGCCAGTTCAGCCTGGGTTAATTCAAGATCCAGCCTGCGATGCGCAATACGCTTACCGATTTCGGCAAGAATAATGCTATCCGAAAGGAGGTTGGATATCTTCATAATCGTCATTTATGGCGAATTAAGCCAGTATTAGCCTATTTATCGTAATAGGTGACGATTTATAGTCCTTTTTGTAGGAAATGTCAACTCGTCAATTATGTCGATTTAAGTTACTTATTCTAAGTAAATCGTAAATATTGACGAGTTAATCTAATATGGCATGATTCGATTTATCGCGCCATATAAGCGGCTTTTATGGCGTGACACGAATTCGTTCCTTGAATCCTCCCCATGGATCAACATACGGTGGGAATTATTCGGGTAGAGTAATTTCAGACCCCACTAATTCAATTCCCTCAATCTCGGCATCATAGGACAATGCCTTGATGTACTCCGCCACTGCCATGCGCATGGCTTTGGTGTGCAGGTAATCCCGGATATAGGCTTTTGCCTGGTCAAAAGTCAGGCGTTGGCCTGACTCTTTTTCCAAAAAACTGTCCGGGTGGTTGTCGTAATAGCGCTGACAGGTTGATTCATCCGCCTCGGGCACGACAACATCGCGTTGTAACAGTTGGTCGATGATTGCCGCTTCACGCTCCTCCTGGCTGAGCGTGTCAGCATCATGAAACAAGCCATTATTGGCGGCTTGCTGTAATAACAACTGCCGTACCACCAGCGACTGAGCCGCTAATCGCCAGGCCCGTTCCTGCGTTGGGGCAGGGTGATACTGCATTTCCCGCCCCACTTCCGCTTCCGTTATCTCAACCCGATTGACGAAGATTGACATGTCTAGCCGCGTTTCCTGACAATTTGATAACCGCTACGGCCCAGGTACTGTACCGGCACGCTCCATATATGGACCAGGCGCGTAAACGGAAAAACCAGGAAAATCGTCAAGCCCAATACAATGTGCAGTTTGAAGATAAATGCTTCACCGGCTATAAAAGAAGCGGCATCACCCTGGAACGTCACTATGTGTTGCGCCCAGTTCGCCAGCGCAATCATCGAACTGCCGTCCATGTGCTGGGCTGAAAATGGAATGGTGAGCAAACCCAGTACAAGTTGCACGAACAGGAGCAGTAAAATTGGAAGATCAGTAGATTGACTGGTCGCACGGATGCGCGGATCAGACATGCGCCTGCGAATCAGTAAAACCATGCCGATCAAACAGGTGAGCCCGAATATTCCGCCGGCGGTCATGGCCAACAGCTGTTTTGTGCCTGCCGGCATGATGAAGTGATAAGCCCATTGGGGTGTCAGCAAGCCGATCAAATGACCAAAAAACAGCATGATGATCCCGATATGAAACAGGTTGCTACCGAGTCGCATATCCTTTTTGCTCAACAGTTGGCTGGAACTGGCCTTCCAGGTGTATTGATCACGATCGTATCGCAGCAAACTGCCGAGAAAAAACACGGTGATCGCCATGTAGGGATAAATCCCAAAGAAAAACTGATTGATGTAGTTTGCCATGTGAATGCCTCCTACCTATCTAACTATGATGCATTGATTGTGATGTTCAAACCGTCCGCAGGGGCTACACAAGCCCTGCAGTCGGATTGATCAGGCTGACCGGCAAACGCCGCAGCTTCTTCCCATTCCTGGTCCAGTGCTTCCAGGCTGGTGTCTTCCAGCCCCTGGGCAAGCACCTCTTTGACCCTGTCCTGGTTTGGTTTGACTTTGGATAAAGCCACCAGGGCAGCAAATAACGCGGCCCAGGATGAGTCCCGCTTTTGCAGCCTGGCCGCAATCGTCGCCATGATATCGATCGGCTCACCCAGCAGCCCCAGTGCTTCATCAACGGGGCACAGGGAGAGGAATTCAAGAAAAAGAGGAATGTAATCGGGCAATTCCGCCTGGTCGATGAATAAGCCTTTTTCTTCATAGGCATCGATAAGGTTTACCATCGCCTGTCCACGGTCACGTGATTCGCCATAGATGTGTTCAAACAGGTGCAGCGAATGCGACCGTCCGCGGTCAAACGTTGCAACATACTCTTCCTGCACACTATAAATATCAGCCGTTTTCAACATCTCGATAAACGTATCGACGGCCTGCAGATGTTTCTTCGGCAGAAATTTTTCCTGCGCCAACAGCAGCTTGCACTCTTCCAGATGTGACACCCACTCCGGTTTCGGATAGGACATCAACAAACCCAGTACTTTAAAGGTCTTCATTTGGTTTTCACCTCAACCCGCCGCACCTTGCCGCTCATGGTGTTCTTGTGGGTTGGGGTACCGAACAGGCTGACTTTACTGATGCCGTCAGAACATTCGTTACCAAAACTGAAACCACAGGAAGAACGGTGATTAAACGCAAGCTCGTTATCAAACGGCGTTTCGCCCGCATATTCACGGTGATTGGTCGGGATGACATAACGATCTTCGTAATTGGCCAGGGCCATGATCCGGTACATATCGTCCAGGGTCACCTCATCCAGGCCGACACTTTCCAGAATCTCGGTCGCATTCACCCCGTCAACAGTGCGCGCGCGCATGTATTCACGCATGGCAATCATGCGCTCCAGCGCATGAATGACGGGTGCTTCCTTGCCGGCAGTTAACATATTGGCCAGGTATTTGACCGGAATCCGCAGACTGCTGACATCAGGAATCACACCATTGCTGGCAATCTTGCCCTCCGCGACCGCATTCTGTACCGGTGACAAGGGCGGGATGTACCACACCATGGGCAATGTGCGGTATTCCGGATGCAGCGGGAAAGCTACCTTCCAGTCCATGGCCATTTTGTAGACGGGCGATTGCTGTGCCGCCACGATCCAGCTGTGAGGCACTCCGTCCTTGCCGGCTTGCTCGATAACAGCCGGGTCGTGCGGATCAAGAAAGATATCCAGTTGCGCCTGGTATAAATCTTCCTTGTCGGTAGCGCTCGCGGCCTCTGCGATACGGTCGGCGTCGTACAGCAAGACTCCGAGGTAACGGATTCGGCCGACACAGGTCTCCGAACAGACGGTCGGATCACCCGCTTCGATGCGCGGATAACAAAAAGTGCATTTCTCCGATTTACCGGACTGCCAGTTGAAATAGATTTTCTTGTACGGACAACCGCTGACGCACATACGCCAGCCACGGCACTTGTCCTGATCAATCAGCACGATTCCGTCTTCTTCACGTTTGTAGATCGCACCGCTGGGGCAGGACGCGACACAGGTCGGGTTCAGGCAATGCTCACACAAGCGCGGCAGGTACATCATGAAGGTATTTTCGAACTGGCCGTAAATCTCCTTCTCAATGTCATCAAAATTCTTGTCCTTGCTGCGCTTGCTGAATTCACCACCCAGGATTTCTTCCCAGTTTGGCCCCCAGAGCGGTTTTTCCATATGCTCGCCGGTTATTGCAGAACGCATGCGTGCGGTCGGTGTTGTCCGCGATGCCGGCGCCTTCTGCAAATGTTCGTAGTCATAAGTGAACGGCTCGTAATAATCGTCAATTTCCGGCAAATCCGGGTTGGCGAAGATTTTTGCCAACAGGCGGAATTTTCCACCCATTTTCGGCTTGATCTTGCTCTTGCCGTGCAAGGTCCATCCCCCGTTCCAGACATCCTGATTTTCCCATTCACGCGGATAACCGACACCGGGTTTGCTTTCAACATTATTGAACCAGGCGTATTCCACGCCCTGGCGCGAGGTCCAGACGTTTTTGCAGGTAACCGAACAGGTATGGCAACCAATGCATTTGTCCAGGTTCAGGACCATGCCGATTTGTGCTCTAATTTTCATACCAAAGCCTCCTCAGCTGAATCGGCAGTTGTGACATGCCAATCAATTTTCTCCAGTTTATGCACCACCACGAACTCGTCGCGGTTGGAACCCACCGTGCCGTAGTAATTAAACCCGTAGGCCAACTGTGCGTAGCCGCCAATCATGTGGGTGGGTTTGATCACAGCGCGGGTAACCGAGTTATGAATGCCACCACGATGGCCGGTGATCTGGCTGATCGGCGTATTGATGATTTTCTCCTGTGCGTGGTACATCATGACCATGCCTTCCGGCACGCGTTGACTGACCACGGCGCGTGCTGCAATTGCACCGTTGGTGTTGTACAGCTCAATCCAGTCGTTATCTTCAATATCGATTTTTGCTGCGTCCGTTTCACTCATCCAGACACAGGGCCCACCGCGGCTGAGGGTCAGCAACAGCAGGTTTTCCGAGTAGGTACTGTGGATTCCCCACTTCTGGTGCGGCGTAATCCAGTTCAATACGACCTGTTTTTTGCCTTTACCCACCTCATCAATCACCGGCTTGACCGTCTTGGTGTTGATCGGTGGTTTGTAGACGCACAAACTTTCACCAAAGTCACGCATCCAGGCATGATCCTGGTAGAACTGCTGACGTCCGGTCAGGGTTCGCCAGGGGATCAACTCATGCACATTGGTATAACAGGCGTTATAACTGACGTGTTCATCCTCCAGGCCACTCCAGGTGGGTGAAGAAATAATTTTGCGCGGCTGCGCCTGGATATCCCGGAAGCGAATTTTTTCGTCCTGTTTGGGCAGCGCCAGGTGGGTGTGATCACGGCCGGTGATCTTGCCCAGAGCCTTCCAGGCTTTAACCGCAACCTGGCCATTGGTTTCCGGAGCCAGTGTCAACACCACTTCAGCCGCATCAATATCGGTGTCGATATTGGGCAGGCCTTTGGACACACCCTCGTCAGTGACAAGCCGGTTGAGATCACCCAGCAGTTTGACTTCATCTTCGGTGTTCCAGGCAATACCTTTACCGCCGTTACCCACCTTCGACATCAAGGGACCGAGCGAAGTAAATTTTTTGTAGGTATCCGGGAAATCGCGCACCACCTCGATAAAGTTCGGCATGGTTTTACCCGGAATCGGGTCACATTCACCCTTCTTCCAGTCCTTCACATCCAGCGCCTGGCCCAGTTCCGCCGGTGTGTCGTGCAGAATGGGCAGCGCCACGATATCGGTTTCCGTGCCCAGGTGTCCTTCAACCAGTTCTGAATAGACCTTTGCCAGCCCTTTGTATATGTCCCAGTCACTGCGGCTTTCCCAGGCGGGATCTACAGCGCGTGACAAGGGGTGGATAAACGGATGCATGTCCGAGGTATTGAGGTCGTTCTTTTCATACCAGGTTGAAGACGGCAGAACGATATCTGAATACACGCAGGTGGTGGACATTCTGAAGTCCAGCGTGACCACCAGGTCCAGTTTGCCCTCGGTATCCTGATCAACCCATTCAACTTCACTTGGTTTCTGGCCGCCTGTCTCACCCAAATCCTTGCCCAGCACACCATTTTTGGTGCCCAGCAAGTGTTTCAACATGTACTCATGCCCCTTGCCGCTGGAACCCAGCAGGTTGGACCGCCAGATAAACAGGTTGCGCGGGAAGTTGCGTGGATCATCCGGCGCCTGGCAAGACATCCGCAGGCTGCCATCTTTCAAGCGGCCTACCACATAGTCTGCGACGCTTTCACCCGCTTCCTTTGCCTTTTTAGCAAGTTCCAGGGGGTTTTCTTCCAGTTGTGGCGCCGACGGTAGCCAGCCCATGCGTTCGGCGCGAACATTGCAGTCAATCAGGCTCTGGTTCTCCCATGCGGAACGGTCCGCCAGCGGTGAAAGGATTTCATCCAGTTCCAGCTTTTCATAACGCCACTGATTGGAGTGGGCATAGAAGAACGAGGTGCCGTTCATATGGCGTGGCGGACGGTGCCAGTCGAGCCCGAAGGCCAGGGGAAGCCAGCCGGTTTGCGGACGCAGTTTTTCCTGCCCCACATAATGCGCCCAGCCGCCGCCGCTCTGACCCACACAGCCGCACATAATCAGCATATTGATAATGCCGCGGTAGGTCATATCCATGTTGTACCAGTGGTTGATCGCCGCGCCCAGGATGACCATGGAACGGCCCCTGGTTTTGTCTGCGTTGTCGGCAAACTCACGTGCGACCCGGATTATCTGCTCCCGTTTAACCCCGGTAATTTTTTCCTGCCAGGCCGGTGTATACGGAACGTCGTCATCATAACTTTGGGCTACCTGGTCATCATCCAGCCCGCGATCCAGGCCATAATTCGCCAGCATCAGGTCATAAACGGTAACGGCCTTGACGCTGCCGCTGGAAAGCTCGAGGGTTTTCACCGGAACTTTACGAGTCAAAATACTGTCGTGGTCGCTGTGCGCAAAAATGTCCTGGTCGTGTTCCTGGTTGCCGAAATACGGGAAAGCGACCGGCAACACCTCGTCGGATTGGTCCAGGAAGCTGAGCACGGGATTGATATCACTATCATCGTGCTGATTCTTTTCTTCCAGGTTCCATTTTCCCTGGTCGCCCCAACGCGCGCCGATGGTGCCATTGGGAACCACCACCTGCTGACTGTGTGCATCGTATACAACCGGCTTCCAGTCCGGGTTGTTTTCATGTTGCAGTTGTTCAGCAAAATCAGAAGCGCGCAGTGTGCGCCCGGGTACCCAGCGTCCGTCCTTTTGCTCCAACATCACCAAAAACGGCATATCGGAATATTTACGCACGTACTCACTGAAATAGTCGCTGTGGCCATCCACATAGAACTCTTTCAGAATGACGTGTCCCATCGCCATGGCGACGGCGGCATCGGTACCCTGACGCGCCGGCAGCCAGCAATCGGAAAGTTTGGCGACTTCGCTGTAATCCGGTGTAACCGCGACGGTTTTGGTTCCCTTGTAACGTACCTCGGTGAAAAAGTGTGCGTCCGGCGTACGTGTCTGCGGTACATTTGAACCCCAGGCAATGATGTAGTTTGAGTTGTACCAGTCGGCGCTTTCCGGCACGTCAGTCTGTTCGCCCCAGACCTGGGGTGAACTGGGGGGCAAATCGCAATACCAGTCGTAAAAACTCAGACAGACACCACCAATCAGCGACAGGTAACGTGAGCCGGCGGCATACGACACCATCGACATGGCCGGAATCGGCGAAAATCCGATCACCCGGTCCGGCCCCCAGGTCTTGGCGGTATAGATATTCGAGGCTGCGATAATTTCGTTCACCTCGTCCCAGTCTGCACGAATCATCCCGCCCAGACCGCGCGCAGCCTTATAGGCCGTTGTCGCTGCTTCATCTTCCATAAGATGCTGCCAGGCCACAACCGGATCGGTATGTTGCTGCCGGAGACTGCGCCAGGATTTCAATAATTGGCTGCGAATCATCGGGTACTTCAAACGCGCCGAGCTGTACAAATACCAGGAATAACTGGCGCCCCTGGAGCAACCACGTGGTTCGTGATTGGGCAGGTCAGTACGGGTACGCGGATAATCGGTTTGCTGGGTTTCCCAGGTCACCAGGCCGCCTTTGACGTAGATTTTCCAGCTACAGGAACCGGTACAGTTCACTCCATGGGTGGAGCGCACGATCTTGTCATGCGACCAGCGCCCACGGTATGCACGCTCCCAATCGCGTGGTTCATCAGTTGTTATCCCGTGTCCATCGGAAAAGGTTTCCGGCTTTTTCCTGGTGAAATAGGTCAGATTGTCGAGAAAGTGGCTCATAACATGCTCCGGGAATTAGCCTGGGTTAAGGATTGTGGAACTCTGAGTTCTTACGCAGATAAAACCACCAGTTGATCAGGATGCAAACGCCATAAAAGATGGCAAAACCGTACAAGGCATTTTCCGGTGTGGTCGCCTTGATTTGCTCACCGAATACTTTCGGAATATAAAATGCACCGTAAGCCGCGATGGCTGACGTCCAGCCCAGAACCGGGCCGGCCTGTTCCTTGTCGAACACTTGCGAAATCGTACGGAAGGTGGATCCGTTACCAATACCGGTGGCCGCGAACAACAGCAGGAACAACAGCAGGAACGGTATGAAATACTGTTCCGGAGTTGCCGACGAATAGGCCAGCTTAAGGAAATAAGCCACACCGAGTGCACTGATCAGCATGACCACCGAAATGATCTGGGTTACTTTAGCGCCACCCATTTTGTCAGCGAGCATGCCGCCAAATGGCCGGATCAACGCGCCGATGAAGGCGCCCGTCCAGGCATACATCAAAGCTGAGGGACCGTTGGGGTTGACCAGGTCGTGGGTCATCATGCCGTCAACTTCTACGTGTTGGTAACCAAATACCACCTTGATCGCCAGTGCAAAGGTGGCGGCATAACCGATGAACGAACCAAAGGTCATGGTGTAGATAACGGTCATCACCCAGGTATGCTTGTTTTTAAAAATCTGGTACTGGCGCTTCAGATTTCCACCAACCTGTCCGGGGATAAACCAGAGCAGAAGGACGGTTGCAGATACCACCAGCAGCAGCACGATTTCTTTGGGTACGCCGAATCCGGAACCATTGGCTGCTTCCGGCAACATCAACCACAGACCACTGGCCGCGGTAAAGAACGCAATCATCAGCATACCGATAATAATTCCAAA
>JAIVWI010000097.1:0-11238 GCA_048636595.1 Oceanospirillum sp.
GGAGGACATCCCGCGCCACGGGCCCGAACTGGCCAAGGAGTTGCGCCGCGTGGGCGGCGAGATCAAGGCGGCGGCGGAAAAGGAACTGGCGGAAGCGTGGCTGCTCAAAATCGTGGAAGATGCTCCCGAGGCAGATTATGAAACACTGGCGCATGAATATTATGTTGCCAACCCGGGTGCCTTCATGACGGACGAAATGGTTGATGTTTCGCATATCCTGGTGAATAGTGAAGACCGCAGCAGTGAAGAAGCGCTGCAACTGGCTACTTCCCTGAGGGAACAACTGCTTGAAGATCCCTCCCGCTTTAACGAGCTGGTCATGGAGTTCTCGGACGACCCTTCAAAGGGCGCGAACGGGGGCCGGTTTCCTGCAATGAAACGGGGACAAATGGTCAAGCCTTTTGAGCAACAGGCTTTTTCAATGGAAAACATTGGCGACATCAGTGAGCCGGTCGCAACCGCGTATGGCTATCACATCATCAGATTAAATGGTAAATTTCCGCCCACGCTCATGCCTTTTGAAGAAGTCAAAGCAGACGCTATGGCGCAGGCCCGTGAAACATACCTGCGGGAATACCGCTCACGCTACCTCAAGCAGTTGTTGGCTGGTACGATTGAAATCGAGCCTGGTGCGTCGGAAGCGTTGGCCAGGAGATACTTCGGTGAAGACCTGGAACTTTCGCCGGATTACCAGGAATAATTCAACAGGCAGCGGAGATATCGCGATCTGCCAATGAAATTGCTGTCCAATAATTTTTTCCGCCAACTGGTCTCACGTGCGATCAGGACGGACTACCTGGAGAACCTGACCGGGTTTGCCTGGCTCATTCTGCAGCCTTTGATGCTGCTGGCGGTATATGCCTTCGTATTTACCACGATATTCAAGGCGCGGATTCCTGATGGCGCCGGTATAAGTTTCGTTCCTTACCTCGCGGTTGCTTTCTGGCCCTGGATTGCTTTTTCCGAAAGCATTCTGCGCTCCGCCAATTCCATCTCCGCCAATGCGGCGCTGATCGGCAAAGTGGCGTTCCCGGCTGAAATGCTGCCATTGTCCACCGTCACGGCCACTTTTCTGATGCAAATGGCCGGGTACGTGGCCGTATTGCTGGTGCTGCAATTGATGGGAACAGATATCCACTGGCTGGGGCTGGTTGCGGCAATACCCGTGCTTGTACTGATGTTCATCTTCGCCAGTGGCCTGGCGTTGTTTACCAGCGCCTTGCAGGTTTTCGTGCGTGATGTGGCGCAAATACTGCCCCCGCTGATGACCTTCTGGTTTTTTACCACGCCTATTCTCTACAGCTCCTCCTTGCTTCCGGATAAATGGGCGATGGTATTGAAAATAAACCCGATGACCTGGTACGTAGAACGGCTGAGGGATTTCCTGCTGTTGGGAAATTACGATTTGTCCATCAGTGACCTGTTGGTGCCGCTGTTCAGTATTCTTGTGTTCTGGGGTTCACTGGTTTTCTTCCGCCGGTTCAGCGGCCATTTTGAGGATTTTCTCTGATGCGCACCCTGGTTCGCGTGCAAGGCGTTTCCAAGTTTTATCCACGCGTTCACCGCCCCGGTGAGCGTCTGCGCGCTTTTGCAGCGCTGATGGCCGGGCGGGAACCGCAGGACGGGGCTGAAGTGCTGCACGACATCAGCCTGGAAGTCAGCGCCGGACAATCATTCGGCATCATCGGCGAAAACGGTGCCGGAAAATCCACCCTGTTAAAGGTTCTGACCGGCGTGATTACGCCCAGCAGGGGTAGTGTGGAGGTCAATGCCAGGGTAGCGGCCCTGTTGGAACTCGGCGCCGGTTTCCAGCCGGAGTTTTCCGGGATTGACAACGTAAAAATGAAAGCCTCCCTGCTGGGTATGAGCACCAAACAACTGGACCGGCGGATGGATGACATCCTGGCTTTTGCCGATATCGGTGAGTATGTGCATGAGCCGGTCAAACACTATTCTTCGGGCATGGTGGTGCGGCTCGGTTTCGCCGTGGTGGCGGCATCCGACCCCGAATTGCTGATCACCGATGAGGTCCTGGCGGTTGGTGACGAGTCCTTCCAGAAAAAGTGCATCCGCTGGATCGAGTCCTTCCTGGAAAAGGGCAATACCTTACTGATGGTTTCCCACAGCATGTACCTGGTGCAGAAACTTTGCACCAAAGCGCTTTGGATACACGAGGGGAGGGCGCGGGAACTGGGTGATGTTTTCCCGGTCACCCAGTCCTACCTGGCATACCACGAAGAAAAAAATGCCCTGGAAAAACAGCAGCGCCGGTCACTGGATGGAGACGGCGGAATGTACTGTGTCAGCAAATTCACCCTCCCTGGCCATACCGGTGATGAAGATCCCGTGATCCGGCACGGTGAAGACCTGGAGGCGGAACTGATCCTGTCTTCTCCCGATGGCAGATCCCCGGTAGCATTGTTTGGCGTTATGCGGGCGGATGGGACACCTGTTTATGGTGTGGCTTCGGACTTTGACGGCATTACGCCTGAACGGATCGATGATCGCCTGTTCCGCTTCCGGATTCGTTTCAGATCTTTGCAGCTGTTACCGGGAAGCTACAGCATCCGGGGACATGCCATGGATCCGGAGGGTATGCGGCTCTGCGACACAGCGGAACATCGTTTCATGGTTTCCGGTCAGAGCAGGGAGATGGGCTTTATCCATTTGCCACACCAGTGGAATGACGGGGAATAATGTCCGGCGCCGGATTACCCTCGCTTATCATCCCGGTTCACAATGCACCGGATGTTTTGGACCGCTGCCTGGAGTCAGTCTACGCAACGGTTCCTGACGGGGCCGAAGTCATTGTTATCGATGATGCCTCAACGGATGGCGAGGTTGCCAGTGTCCTTCACCGCTGGCAGCAGCGGGCCGGGCCGTCCTGGCAGTTTCACTTCCAGAAACAGAACCTGGGTTTCGTAGCAACCGTGAACCGGGGCATGAAGATGACACAGCGCGACATCGTCTTGCTGAATTCTGATACCGAAGTTACCCCGGGCTGGCTGGAAGGCCTGCAACGCTGTCTCGCGTCGGACCCATCGATCGCAACCGCGACCCCGTGGACAAACAACGGTGAAATTGCATCAATTCCCGGTTTTTGTGCAGCGAATCCGCCGCCGCGGAACCCCGAAAGCGTGGCGCGGGTGATCGCCGGCACCGGTACGGCATGCTATCCGGAACTGCCTACAGCGGTCGGTTTTTGCATGGCCGTGTCCCGCAAGGCACTGAATACCCTTGGGTTGTTCGACGAGAAAACTTTCGGCCTGGGTTATGGCGAGGAAAATGATTTTTCCATGCGCGCGCAGCAGGCCGGTCTGCGTAATGTCCTGTGCGACGACGTCTACATAGTCCACCTGGGCGGCAGATCTTTCGGCCCACTGGGCCTCAAACCGGATGAATCAACCATGCAAAGACTACTGGCCCTCCACCCGGAATACCTGCAGCAGGTCCAGGAGTTCATATCCACCGACCCTCTCTCGGTACGGCGCGAGCAGCTGATCCAGGCCCTCAATAAAGCAAAAGCCCTGTAACACTCGCTGCCACCCCTCACGCTCCCCACCCCCATCATCCCGGATGCGGGCAATCACACCCCCCGTCATCCCGGATTCGCGCAGCGACATCCGGGATCCAGTCTGAGTGAAACGAACTGAAGATTACCGGGTAATTCTACCCCGGTTACTGGATTCCGGATGCGACTGCGTCGATCCGGAATGACGGGGGGATGTGGTTCTCATGCTTTGAGAACGGCTTGTGTTCTCCTGTATTCATTAACGCAGGAGAGCCAACCATGATCCACCAGTTTTTAATGTTCCTGGCACCGGACAATGCTGCAACGCAGGGCCTGACGCAAGCGACTCTCCGAACGCCACCTGCATATCCGTCGCAGGCAACTGCGCCGGGCCCTGTTGCAGCGCCATCGCAATTGAAATCCGTAAAATTTATCGCCTCAGTACTTGGCAATGCCGTTGGCTTCGCCATGTTCATAGCCGGCTGCTGGCTGTGCCTGAAGTTGATGCAGACTTATCTGTAAGAGAGTGCTTGCGGGCGAAAGGCTCTGGAATAATCGCCCGCAAGCGGGCTCCTACAGCAAATTAAACGTGCTTCCCGCCGGTCCAGCCGCCTTGTGCCAGTAGCTTTTCCCCCATTTTCCGGGGTGACTCCTCCAGATCTGTCGCCATGGAATCGTTCCAGCGGTTGAGAAAGCCGTAGAGGCACACCGCGCCGAGAATCTGGACGATTTGATCTTCTGACCAGTGTTCCTTCATGCGCGACATGATGGCGTCGTCTACATCATTGGGAACGGCGCCGGCGGCGAGGGCAAAATCAAGCGCCGCCCGTTCGGCTTCAGAATACAAGGGGCTGGTCTGATAAACCCAGATCGCATCCAGTTTGTCCTGCTCGATGCCATGAATCTCCGCAGCCACCAGCGAGTGAGCCTCGCAATACTGGCAACCGGCCGCGCGGCTGGCAAAGTGAGCGATCAGGCGCATAAAACCGAGATCGACCGCGCCATCAGGGTCCATCACGGCCTTGGTCAGTTCACCAAACCCCCTGACCATCTTTGGCATGCGCTGCATGGTCAACAGGCTGTTGGGAACGAAACCAAGAATATGCTCGAAAATCGCAAAATCTTCTTTCAGTTCCGGTGTTGTTTCCGCCGGCAGAGGATCAAGATGGGCCATAATGAATTCCTTGTTTACTGTGCGTCAGGTGCACGTGACCTCTTACATTACGCTGCTTCCGCGTTACTGGCCTCGGTGGCGGAGACTTTTACCGGTCCGTTCAGCAGGGCATCTCGTGTAGCATCAATCATCAGGTCGACTTCTTCGCTTGTGATGTTGAAGTGAGGTGTGTAGCGCAGTGAATTCTCGCCGCCGTGGATCACGCTGACTCCCTTCATGCGCATGTACTCCTCGATGGAATCGGTGCCGCAGGATTTGTAGCGTTTGCCGTCCAGTTCCGTACTGAAGAGCAAGCCGGTTCCCTGGATGCCGGTAATCCGGTCGCCAAGTTCCTGTTGGAGAGCCTTCAGCTTGATCATGAATTCTTCGCCACGCAGTCGGATGTTCTGCCGCAATTCGGGCGTCAGCAGATCGAGAACAGCACAGGCAACGTCCAGTGCACGTGGATTGGTTGTCATCGTATTGCCGTAGACGCCTTTACGGTAAAGTTTCGCGGCCCGCCCGGTCATGGCCAGCACCGACATTGGATACTGGCCGGCGTTGAGGGCCTTGGAGTAGGTTTCCATGTCCGGAGGTTCCGCTGTTTCGAAACCCGGGTAATCAATAATCGACAACACCCCGTGAGCGCGCAAGCCTGCCTGGATTGAATCCACCAGCAGCAGGGAACCGTGTTTGCGGGTCAGTTCCATTGCAGCGTCGTAAAACTCACGGTTAATGGCGAGCCCCGGATTGCCTTCGCCCATCACCGGCTCGAAGAAAAACGCCTCGATGAAAACCTGGTTGGTTTCCGCCCAGCTGAATACCTGCCTCAATTGCTGAACGTTATTGGGTTCAACGGTAATCAACCTGTCCCGGTCACGAAATGTGGCGAGATGTTTGTTGTAGTTTTTCCGGGTGGAATCAGAAAACTGGCCAGGACGGTCGGTGCGTCCGTGAAAACTGCCTTTCAGGCTGAGAATCCGGATCTCCTGGCCGGCATAACGCCCGCCGGGATCGGTCAATAGTTTGGCGTTGATGTCAGAGATTCTCGAGGCAACGGTCACCGCTTCGGATCCACTGTTGAGGCACAGGAAGCGGTCAAATGGGCAGGAACCCCGAGTGTGACCGATTTCTTTGCGCAGGCTGTCGGTGAATTTCTTCTGGATGATGTTCGGTGTCATCACGTTGGCCATGATGTGCTTGCGAGCGAGCACGTTCAACACAGTTTCCGGCGCGTGACCAAAGCCCATCATTCCGTAACCGCCGGAATCATGCAGCACGGCACCTTTCAGGGTCACGATCCAGGGGCCGCTGCCGCTCAGTGCAACATAAGGGTTGATGGCGTCTTCGGCGTAAAAATTGACGTAACTCGATTGAATTTCCTGGATCTGACTTTCCTCGTCCATTGCCAGCAGCGCCGGTTCGTCCTCGCGCAGGCGCAGGAACATATCGTGCGCGCTCTCGATGGCTTCGCTCAGGTGTTGATCCGTCTTTGCAAAAGACAAAATAACGTCGTCGGGCAGGCCGGTCGTCCGGGCGGGGCCGCCATGATTCCGCATTTCATTCAAGAGATCGATGATGGCCATAAAAAACTCCTTTTTTTTCCGTTTTTCCGGATTGGTGGCATAAATTCAAGAGGCCGCTTGGGACAACTGTAAGAGGTCGCTTGCGGCCGACAGGCTCTGGAACGGTCGCGCCCAAGGACGCTCTTACAATGGCGCCAGAATAGCACAGGATGCATGGTGTTTAGAACCCAAATCAGCGTTTTTAAAGATGCTGTTCCAGGGCCCAGTTGACGTGTTCACGCACGAGGTCTGAAGGGTGATGACTGGCGGCCTGCAATGCGCTTATGACTTCTTTGGAACAGGGCGCGTTGCCCAGGGCCACGGCGATATTTCGCAGCCAGCCGATGTAGCCGGTACGGCGGATGGCGCTGCCCTCGGTACGCTGCAAAAATTCTTCCTCGGACCACGAGAACAGTTGCAGCAGATCGTCTGAATCCAGCCCTTCCCGCGGCACGAAATCAGGCTCTTCGGTGAGCTTTGCAAAGCGGTTCCACGGGCAGGCTACCTGGCAGTCGTCGCAGCCAAAAATCCGGTTTCCCATCAGCGGCCTCAATTCAACGGGAATGGAGTCGCGCGATTCAATCGTAAGGTAGGAAATGCATTTTCTTGCATCCACCTGGTAGGGGGCGACAATGGCGCCGGTGGGGCAAAGTTCGATGCACCGGACGCAATCACCGCAATGGTTTTTCAGCGGCTGGTCCGTGGGCAGGGGCAGATCGGTGTAAATTTCGCCCAGAAAGAACCAGCTGCCTGATTCGCGGTTCAGCAGATTGCTGTGTTTGCCGATCCAGCCCAGCCCGGCTTTTTGCGCCAGGGCTTTTTCCAGCACCGGCGCCGAATCAACAAATACCCGGTAGCCAAACTCGCCGGTCTCCTGTTCAATCCTGTCGCAGAGTTTCTGCAGACGTTTCCGCATCACTTTGTGGTAGTCCCTGCCCAGCGCATAGCGTGATATCAGTGCTTTTTCCGGGCGCTCCATCAACTCTGCTGCCGCTGTTGCCTGCTCGCTCAGGTAATTCATCCGCACCGAAATGACACGCACGGTGCCCGGGATCAGTTCGCCCGGCCGGCTGCGCCGCGTACCATGACGCTCCATGTAAGCCATGCTGCCGTGGAATTTATTTTCAAGCCACGACAGGAGGCGGGCTTCATGCTCTTCCAGCTGCGTGTCGCAGATACCGAGTTGCGCGAAGCCAAGCTCCTTGCTCCAACGCTTGATCCGGTTTGCCAGTCGGGCCAGTTCAGGCGGCGACAAGCCGCCTGTTGCCTGAGCTGCATTTGTTTGATTTGGTCTGGTCATTGGGCTAACAATGTAAGAGCCCGCTTGCGGGCGATAAAGAAGTTTCGCAAGTAAAAATTTCGCCCGCAAGCGGGCTCTTACACTTTTTCATCGTTATAATTCATACATGACTGAAGAAGTTCAAAGATTGTATACCGCCGGACAGGTGCAGCGTCTGGATAAATGCGCTATCGAGGATCACGGCATCCCCGGCATCGATTTAATGGAACTTGCCGGATGCAGTGTTTTCGAGCAGGCCATGCTGCAATTTCCGGAGACCCGGCACTGGCTGGTTTTCTGTGGCGGGGGTAATAACGGCGGCGATGGGTATATCGTTGCCCGGCTGGCACGTGAAGCCGGCCTGGATGTGGTGGTGTGCGCGCTCAAATCCATGGATTCCCTGACTGGTGACGCCGCAACGGCAGCTTCACGCTGGCGCGAAGCAGGTGGTGAGACCCGCGCCTGGCCGGTGCAGGATTTCGAGCATTATGACCTTCTCGTGGATGCACTGCTGGGCACCGGCCTGGACCGGGCCCCGGCGGGTCAATACGGTGACGCCATTGAGCTGATGAACCAGTCTGCGGCCGGCGTGGTTGCGGTTGATATTCCGTCGGGTCTGAATGCGGATACCGGCCAGGTGATGGGCATGGCCGCCGAGGCCGACCTGACCGTCACCTTTATCGGCCGCAAACGCGGCCTGTATACGGCGGACGGGCCGGACTTTGCAGGGAACATCATTTTTTCTGATCTGCAAACACCGGAATCTGTAAGGGATTCAATACCTGATTCAGGGATATTGATCCGCGAGAACAAAATACGTGAAAATTTGCCGCCCCGGCGCAGAAATACCCACAAAGGATCGTTTGGCTGGGTACTGGGGGTTGGCAGCAACAGGGGTATGAGCGGGGCTTTGCGCCTGTGCGGAGAGGCCGCCCTGCGCAGCGGGGCAGGGAAAGTGACGCTGGCGACCCATCCGGCACATGCGGACTTGCTCAACCTGGCTTGCCCCGAACTGATGGTGCGTGGTGTCGAGCGCGCAGAGCAGTTGAAAAACCTGCTCCAGCAGGTTGATGTGGTCGTGACCGGCACCGGGCTGGGACAGGATTCCTGGTCCGAAGAAATGTTCAGGGCTTGCATGAAGACCCGGGCTCGCGTTGTCCTGGATGCTGATGGACTGAATATCCTGGCCGGTCTTTTTGCAGAAATGGCTGACGGAGACATTCCACTGGGCAACTGGATCCTCACGCCGCATCCGGCCGAGGCGGGACGCCTGCTGGGAATTCAGGCCAGCGAGGTTCAGCAGGACCGCGTAGCGCGGGCGCAGCAATTGGCTCAGCGCTATAACGCGATTGTTGTGTTGAAAGGTTGCGGCACCGTGATTGCCGGCCCGGATGGCCGCTATGCGATTTGTCCACTCGGCAACCCGGGAATGGCTTCTGCCGGAAGCGGTGATGTGCTGGCCGGTGTGATTGCGGCGCTTCTCGCCCAGGGTCTGAGCCTGTGGGAAGCTGCGGCCACCGGAGTGGTAGCGCACGCACGGGCCGGTGACATTGCTGCCGGCCTGCTGGGTGAGCGGGGTATGCTGGCCTCAGATATCACGCAACAATTACCCACGGTCCTGAACCCCGCATGAAACCCGATGTCGGCGGGGCAGACTGGACACGAGCGGTGCCCGATGAAGATTCCGTGGCCATTTTAGCAGCCAGCTTTGCCCGCTTTATCAAGCCGCCGATGGTCTTGTTTCTGCAAGGTGACCTCGGGGCCGGCAAGACGACCTTCGCCCGGGCTTTTATTCATGCCCTGGGTTTCAAAGCCTATGTAAAAAGTCCGAGTTATGGTTTGCTGGAGTCCTATAGCGTTGCCGGTATGACCATTCTCCACCTGGATCTGTACCGCATCGAAGACCCGGAAGAACTGGATTACCTGGCGCTGCGGGATCTGTATGACGAAAAAAGCGTACTCATGGTCGAATGGCCGCGCAAGGGTGTGGATCACCTGCCGGAGCCGGACCTGGAACTTGAATTTTTTGAGGACACTGAAACACGTTTTATCAGCAGTTTCGCGAAATCAATTGCGGGTTTCGGGCTAAATCGGAAAGTATTGCAGGATCTTTGAAATCTTGTTTCTAGATTGAACCTCTATCTAACGGTTTTTTATAGAAAACTGTTGCAATTTCACGATTTTCAATTCATCATTACCACATCGACACAGGAGGTTGATGTATACAATGACAATGCGCCCTGTCATTGCATTAATTCTGGGATTGTTCTCTGTCACGGCATTCGCCGCGGAGATCAATGGCTTTCGCGTCTGGACTGACCCCGAAAAAACACGCGCTGTGCTCGATTTGAGTACCCGTGCTGATTACAAATTGTTTACTCTCGATAATCCGGACCGGGTCGTGATCGATCTGAATTCCTCCAATCTCCACGCCAGGCTCGATAATGATCTTGATTTCGATCAGGATCACTCCGGGGTGATCAAAAATGTCCGCCACGGTGCCCCTGAAAAAAATACGCTGAGAGTCGTGATGGACCTTTCGGCCGGCAGCAAGGTTAAAAGTTTCATGCTTGAGCCCACCGGTAGTTACGGCTACCGCCTGGTGGTAGACCTGTATCCCGAAAATGGCGGCAGGAGCGCCGTCAAGCAACTCTCCGATCGCCAGCAACAGGACCGGGACATCGTGGTTGCCATTGACGCGGGTCATGGGGGTGAAGACCCGGGCGCCACGGGCAGGAAGAGGACGCGTGAAAAAGACGTGGTGCTCGCAATTGCAAAAGAGCTTAAAAAATCCATTGATGCCCAGCCCGGCATGACCGGTGTGTTGATTCGCAGCGGCGATTACTACATCCCTTTGCGGGACCGCTTCGAGAAAGCACGTAAACACCGGGCGGATCTGTTCGTCTCCATACATGCGGACGCCTTCAAGAATTCGAAGGTTTCCGGCGGTTCGGTTTTCGTCCTGTCCCGCCGCGGGGCCAGCAGTGAATTCGCCCGCCGGATCGCCGCCAGCGAGAACAACTCGGACCTGGTGGGTGGCGTCACCCTGAACGACAAGGACGATATGCTGGCTTCGGTGTTGCTGGACTTGTCGCAGAGCGCCGCGATGGAAGCCAGTAACGAAGTGGCCGGGACCGTGTTCGCTTCCATGGGGGCTTTGAGCAAAACCCACAAAAGCCATGTGGAGCACGCTAATTTCGTGGTGCTGAAGTCACCGGATGTGCCTTCCATCCTGGTGGAAACGGGATTCATCAGCAATCCTGCTGAAGAAAAACGCCTGAAAGACCCCGCCTGGCAGAAAAAAATGGCCAGGGCAATTACCGATGGCATCCAGGACTATTTTTACCTCAGTCCGCCACAGGGTACCTGGCTCGCTGCCAACCGCAAACCGGTGCGCTACCGTGTCGTGCGCGGTGACACCCTGGGTGAAATCGCCAGCCGTTACCGGATCAGCCTCTACCGGCTACGCCTCGCCAACAACCTCAAGTCCGACAATATCCGCGTCGGCGCCCAACTCCTCATACCCACCACGTAGTTTAACAATGCTCTGCGTTCAAGACCGAGATGAGGTAGCCGAGGTGGTGTCGTATCTTCCTTCAGGACCGTATGAAACATGGATGTTTCATCCGAGCCTACCGGGATGTACTCGTGGCGTGTCCTGAAGGGAGATCCGGCATCGCCTTGGCGGTGGGAAGTGTGCCCGTAGAGGAAGCTACCGCCACAGATAAAG
>JAIVWI010000098.1:0-11059 GCA_048636595.1 Oceanospirillum sp.
CGTTCGGAGCAAGGGGTCTTCTTCCAGGACCCTTTGAAACACGGATGTTTCAAGAGGAGGCCCCATGGACGGGTTTATGCCGTGTCCTGGAAGAAGACCCCTTGCTTCGGACGGGCGCGCCAGCAAGTAGCACAACAATAATGTGAACAACGTTGCTGGAATTCACAGTTAGACCCCGGGCAAGTTTTTGGGCATAATCTAATGCGCACTCCGGTTTGAAGTGCGTGTTAATTTGAGTGGAATGGATTCCGTGATGCAGGATTATAAAAACAGGTTCTTCGAACTGGCGTTGAGGAAAGGCAACCTCAGCTTCGGTAACTTCACCCTCAAATCCGGACGTGTCAGCCCCTATTTTTTCAATGCCGGCGGATTCGATGATGGCGCCTCGCTCGCAGTGTTGGCAGACTGCTACGCAGAGTCCATTATTGACTCCGGTTTGTCTTTCGACATGTTGTTCGGCCCCGCGTACAAAGGTATTCCCCTCGCGGCGGCGACCGCAGTTGCGCTGAACAATACACACGGCCGCAACGTGCCCTATGCTTTCAATCGCAAAGAAGCCAAGGACCATGGCGAAGGCGGTATGATAGTGGGAGCTCCGCTGGCGGGTAGGGTTCTGATCATCGATGATGTGATCTCGGCCGGTACATCCGTCAGGGAATCCATTGACATCATCACGGCTGCTGGCGCCCAACCCGCCGGAATTGCCATCGCGCTCGACCGGCAGGAACGCGGACAGGGTAAATTGTCGGCGTCCCAGGAAATCAATCGGGATTATGGCATTCCCTGCACAGCCATTGCCGGATTGGACGACCTGATACATTTTCTTGAAAACCAGGGCAATGATGAAATCGACCTCGCTGCCATCCAACGATATAGAGAAGACTATGGAACATAAACGAAAAGCCACGCTCTTTTTTACATTACTCTTGTTATCAGCCGCGATACTGGCCGCAGGTTCCGCAATGGCCGCAAAAGTCTATCGCTGGGTGGACGAAAACGGTGAAATCCACTACAGCGAGACTCTGCCCCCTGATTTCGAAGATAAAAAACACGATGAACTGGATGAACGGGGTATTGTCCGGGCCGAAGATCAGAGCCTGGTGCCGCCCCCTCCAGAGCCTGAGCCGGAGGCCGACCCCAATGAATTGCCCAGGGACTCGTCCGGCATGAAACGGCCAGAAGCCCTGTACACAGAAGAGGAATTGCAACGGAAAATGGATGCCTTTCTCCTCCTTCGTTACGACTCGGAACAGGAAATCAAGGATGCCATGACGGTGGAGATCAATCAGCTTGAATATGACCGGATCCTGCTGCAAACCGCCCAGGAAAGTATGTCAGAAACGTACCGCGGACAGGTCAGGGAAGCGGCCACCCGGCAAAGATCCGGCGTTGAGGTTGATCCGGAGATCATCGATTCGATCGCAGATCTACAAGCCCGCCTGGAAGCCTACGGTAATTCCCTGGCCAAGCTGCAGGCGAGGGAAGATAAGATCATCGCAAGTTTCGGCGCCGAACTGGAGCGATACCAATTCCTGATCAATAACCAGTCCGAGGAATCCTGAGGCAATATCAGTGTTCACACGCTGCCCCGGCTGCCACACCGTTCATCCGGTCAATGCCTCCCTGCTGGCACAAGGGGCTGGCAAATACCGCTGCGGCAAATGCAAGCAGCTCAATAATGCACTTGAATCCCTGTTTGATGAGTGGCCTGATCCCGGCGACCGCCCACCGGCGGCAGGTAAACTGCCGGCACTGGGATCAAGCCTTGATCTGGAAGCAGCAAAACAGGCCCGGCTATCGTCCGGGGAAGGCTCGCCGATTGCTGAAGGCGAAGGTGGAGAAGATCAGCGTGCAGTGCGCAGCAAAAAACTGCTGAGGGCTGCATGGATCACCAGCGCGATTGCCCTGCTCATCCTCGTGACGGTCTTTCTTGCAGACTTCTTCCAGCAGCCCTTACTGGATTCACCTATTGTCCGGAACATTCTGGTTAAAACAGGACTGGGGGAAACATCGCCCACCGCATCCTTGCGTGATCTTGACCAGATTCAGTTGCTTAGCCGCGACATGCGCAGCCACCCAACCCAGCCCGATACCCTGAGCCTGAGTCTGACCATCGTCAACCGCGCACCCCGTTCCCAGGCATTTCCCGGGCTGGAAGTCATCCTGCTGGACTCCAGCGGCCAGACCCTGACCAGCCGCCTGTTCGAGCCCGGGGAGTATCTTGCAGAAGACGCCAACATCGAAACCGGTATGACACCGGAAGCCTACCTCCATATCAAGCTCGACCTGGCCGATCCCGGGCGCCAGGCTGTCGGCTTCGAGCTGCATTTCCGATAAGGCGGATAATTCTTCGAGGATTATCCAAAAAATGATCAAACAACTCTTTCAATCAGCCTCTGATGTGGTAGTGTAAAAGGCTCCAGTCGATCATATAAAAACAGGGCGAAATTCTACCCGATGTCCAGAAAAAATCTTATCGAACCCGTCGTTGACCAAGACGATTCAACCCCGTTGAGACAGAATGTTCAGGCAGCCATCAGACTCTATCTGGAGGATATGGGGCAGTCTCAGCCCAATTGTCTGTACCAGACGCTTTTGGCCGAAGTCGAGCCTCCACTGCTTGAAGAAGTTCTGCGTTATACCCACGGTAATCAATCCAGGACTGCAAAGATCCTGGGCATTACACGTAACACCCTCAGGACCAAATTGCACCGCTACGATATTCCGGTGACCAATGGAAAGGGCTGATCATGAAAGTCACTCCCGGGAAAGCGACCCCCGTCTCACCACAACGGCTGGCATTGATCAGCGTATCGGACAAGACAGGCATCATCGAATTTGCAGGCAGGCTGAGTAAACTGGGCTACGGTTTACTGAGCACCGGTGGTACCGCAAAGGCACTGGCGGACGCCGGCCTTGCGGTTACCGAAGTTTCCGATCACACGGGTTCACCCGAAATCATGGGGGGGCGCGTGAAAACGTTACATCCGCGGATCCACGGTGGTTTGTTGGGTAGAGCGGGCGAAGACGATGGGGTCATGAGCGATGAGGACATTCCCCGCATCAACCTGGCGGTGATCAATCTTTATCCTTTCGAATCGGTGACCAGCCAGCCGGACTGCAGCTTCACCGATGCCATCGAAAACATTGATATCGGCGGTCCGGCGATGGTGCGCTCAGCCGCCAAGAACTTTGAGTCCGTCGCAATTATCACCAGCCCCGAGCAGTACGAGGCCGTGGCGGAACAACTCGAATCCGGTTCCGGTGAACTGGACCGCAAAACCCGCTTCGAACTGGCGGTGGCCGCTTTCAACCGCGTAGCGCAGTACGACGACGCCATCAGCAACTACCTGTCCTCAATCGAAGAAGACGGAAACCTGGCTGCTTTCCCGACCCAGACCAACCACTGTTTTGTGAAAGTTGCAGACCTCCGATACGGTGAAAATCCACACCAGCAGGCGGCCTGGTACCGTGATGTACAGCCGGCTGAGGGCAGCCTGGCTGCAGGGCGCCAGCATCAGGGCAAGGAACTTTCCTACAACAACATCGCCGACGCCGATGCGGCCTGGCAGTGCGTGCGCCAGTTTGATGAAACCGCCTGCGCCATCATCAAGCACGCCAATCCCTGCGGCGTGGCGATGGCCCAGGACCCGGCAAGCGCCTATGACCTCGCTTTCGCCACTGACCCCACATCCGCTTTCGGCGGAATTATTGCGTTCAACCGGCCGCTGGATGCCTCGACGGCGAGCAGCATCATCGATCGCCAGTTCCTCGAGCTGCTGATCGCACCGGCGTACGACGATGAAACGCTGGCCGTGCTGTCGGCGAAGAAAAACATCCGTGTACTGGAAATACCGCTAAGCAAACCGGTTGCACAGCTGGAAACCAAGCGTATCGACGGCGGCCTGTTGGTCCAGACCTCCGATCTCAAGGCTCTGTCGCGGGAGGACTGCCGGGTTGTTTCACAGCGCGAACCGGATGAGCAGGAATGGCTGGACCTGATGTTTGGCTGGAAGGTCGCGCACATGGTCAAGTCCAACGCCATTGTTTACGTGGCGGGCGGGCGCACGGTGGGTATTGGCGCAGGACAAATGAGCCGGATTGATTCGGCCCGCATTGGCCGTTGGAAAGCGGAGGATGCAGGCCTGCCAATCAAGGGAGCCATTATGGCTTCGGATGCGTTCTTCCCTTTCCGGGATGGAATCGACGCCGCGGGAGAAGCCGGCATTGCTGCCGTCATACAACCCGGTGGCTCCATGCGGGACGAGGAAGTAATCGCAGCCGCTGATGAACACGGCATGGCAATGGTATTTACCGGCACCCGGCACTTCCGGCATTAAACATGTAAGAGGTCGCTTGCGGCCGACAGGCTCTGGCATTTGTCGGCCCCAAGGAGCCTCTTACAGAAAACGGAAATGAATAGTATGAAAGTCCTCATCACAGGCAGCGGCGGTCGCGAACACGCTCTCGCCTGGAAAGCAGCACAATCCCCGGATGTGGAAACCGTTTTCGTAGCTCCCGGCAATGCCGGCACCGCCGGTGAACCCGGTGTTGAAAATGTCGCCATTTCCGCAAATGACCTGGACGGCCTGCTCAATTTTGCCCGCGAAAAGGGAGTTGGCCTGACCATCGTCGGGCCGGAAGATCCGCTGGTCAACGGGATTGTCGATCTTTTCACTGCAGCGGGCCTGGCCTGCTTCGGTCCAACAGCTGCAGCAGCCCGGCTGGAGGGCTCCAAGGCTTTTGCGAAAGACTTCATGACGCGCCATGATATTCCCACGGCCGCCTATGGAAATTTTACCGGGATTGAACCGGCGGTCCGGTTTATCCGCGAGCACGGTGCGCCCATCGTTGTGAAGGCGGACGGCCTGGCAGCCGGCAAGGGCGTAATCATTGCGCAAACGACAGCTGAAGCGGAAGCTGCTGTACACGATATGCTGGCCGGCAACGCATTTGGAAGTGCCGGTCACCGGGTGATCATCGAAGAGTTCCTGGAAGGTGAAGAAGCCAGCTTTATCGTCATGGCCGACGGCAGGAATATTCTCCCACTGGCCACATCGCAGGATCACAAGGCAGTCGGCGATGGCGACACCGGCCCCAATACCGGCGGCATGGGCGCCTATTCCCCTGCTCCGGCGGTTGACGAAAGCATGCATCAAAGGGTGATGGCCAAAGTCATCAAACCCACCATTGAAGGCATGGCCGCCGATGGACATCCTTTCACCGGATTTCTCTATGCCGGGCTGATGATCTCTCCGGCAGGTGATCTGCAGGTACTCGAATTCAATGTTCGTTTTGGCGATCCCGAAACCCAGCCCATCCTGATGCGCCTGCGGTCGGATTTGCCGGCGCTTTGCCTGGCCGCCGTTGAGGGCCGCCTGGACCAGGAAAAAGCCCATTGGGATGACCGCGCATGCCTCGGTGTGGTGATGGCGGCTGATGGTTATCCGGGCAGCTATGCCAAGGGCTTCCCCATCAGCGGCCTCGACAGCGAATTTCCGCAACACGTGAAAGTGTTCCAGGCCGGCACTGCCTTCGCCGAAAGCAACATGGGCGAAAGCGATCTGACCGCCACCAGCCTTACCATCAACGCACAAAGCGAAGCAGACATTGTCACTTCCGGCGGCCGGGTGCTGTGTGTATGCGCACTGGGAGACACGGTCGCCGAAGCACAGCGTGAAGCATACCGCGCTTGCGGGCAGATTATCTGGGAAGGCGCATTCACCCGCAGCGATATCGGATACCGCGCTATTGATCGCGAAAAAAATTAAAAGTGGATGTTTCCCATCTGCTCGATGAGTTGAATGAACCTCAGCGTGAGGCGGTAACCTGCACTGACAGTCACGTACTGGTCCTGGCGGGGGCCGGCAGCGGCAAGACCCGGGTACTGGTACACCGCCTGGCCTGGCTGATCCAGGTCGAACACGTCTCACCGCTGGGCGTGCTGGCCGTCACCTTCACCAACAAGGCATCCGGGGAAATGAGGGAGCGCACCGGCCGCTTGCTCGGGGTCTCCACACGGCCGCTGTGGATCGGCACTTTTCATGGCATTGCCCACCGCCTGCTACGCATGCATTGCAAAGAGACAGGATTACCCGAGACTTTCCAGATCCTGGATTCGGAAGATCAGCAACGCCTGCTACGCCGGATTATCCGTGACGAGGGCATGGATGAGGCGCACTGGCCGGCGCGCCAGGCGCAGTGGTTTATCAATGCCCGCAAAGACGAGGGCCAGAGGCCACAGAATATCGAGCATCTTGATCACCCGGTCACAGCGACCTGGGTGCGCATCTATCAGCTTTACCAGGACTACTGCAACCGCGGCGGCCTGGTCGACTTCGCCGAGTTGCTGCTACGCGCCCACGAACTCTGGCTGGAGCACCCCGGCGTGCTGGATCATTACCGCCAACGCCTCCGGCACCTGCTGATTGATGAGTTCCAGGACACCAATGCCATCCAGTACGCCTGGCTGCGCATGCTGGCCGGAGACAGCGGCCGCGTGTTCGTGGTCGGTGATGACGACCAGTCCATTTACGGCTGGCGTGGAGCAAAGGTGGAAAACGTCCATCATTTTGTACGTGATTTCCCGAATGTACGTACCGTGCGCCTGGAACAGAATTACCGCTCCACCGGCAACATCCTGGACGCCGCCAACGCCTTGATCGCCAATAACCAGTCCCGCATGGGTAAGAAGCTGTGGACGGACGGTCCGAGCGGCACACCCATCCGGATCTATTCCGCCTTCAATGAACAGGACGAGGCCCGTTTCGTGGTCGAGTGCATCCGGCAATGGCTGGATGAAGGCCGGCGGGCCGACGACAGCGCCATACTCTACCGGACTTCGGCACAGTCACGCCTGTTCGAGGAATACCTGCTGCAAGAGAGCATCCCCTACCGCGTGTATGGCGGCCAGCGGTTTTTCGAGCGCACCGAGGTCAAGGACGCCCTGGCCTACCTGCGTTTGCTGAATAACCCGAATGACGATGCAGCCCTGGAGCGGGTAATCAACAAACCAAACCGCGCCATCGGTGAAAAAACGATTTCCATCATCCGCCTGCAAGCCAGGGAAAGTGGGCTGACCCTGTGGCAGGCTGCTGGTGAATGTATTTCCCAGGGGAAATTTGCCGCCCGCGCGGGAACCGCAGTGTCCGCTTTTATCCGGCTGATTGAAAAAATGCGCGAGCGCATGCAGGACTGGACCCTGGGCAACCAGATGCAGGGCGTGATCGACGAAAGCGCACTGGTCGGACACTATGAAAAAGAACCACGTGAGCGCATGGAAACCCGTATCGAAAACCTGGGCGAGTTGGTCAATGCGGCGGAAGCCTTCATCCTTCCCCATGATGATGCCGAGGCCGGTCTGAGCGAACTGCAGTCCTTCCTCAGCCACGCAGCCCTGGAAGCCGGCGAAACCCAGGGTGAAAGCTGGGACGATTGTGTACAGCTGATGACGCTGCACTCCGCCAAGGGCCTGGAGTTCCCACTGGTGTTCATCGCCGGCATGGAAGACGGCCTGTTTCCCCACCGTCGCTCGGTGGAAGAATCCGGCGGCCAGTTGGAGGAAGAACGGCGCCTGTGCTACGTGGGCATGACCCGTGCCCGGGAGCAGTTGTACATCAGCTATGCCGAAACCCGGCGCATGTACGGCTCCCAGAACCACTGCCGGCCATCACGGTTTATAGACGAGATGCCAGCGGAATTACTCGAAGAAATCCGCCCGCGAATAGCTGCTCACCGCCCTTACGTACCTGCGCGCCCGGCGGCCTCAGTAATCCAGGGGCAGGACTGGCCGTACAAGCTGGGCCAGAATGTCAGCCATACAAAATTTGGCGAGGGCACCATCATGGCTTTTGAAGGTTCCGGCGAACACACGCGGGTGCACGTCAATTTTTATGACGCGGGCGCCAAGTGGCTGGTGCTTGCCTATGCAAATTTGCAGGCCTGTTGATATGAGACAAGCTGAAGAAATTCTGTTGGAAACACGCCTCGGCCAGCTTGCAGGTTTGCACTGGAAGACCGAAGGCGCACCCCCGGTCCTGTGCCTGCACGGCTGGTTGGATAACGCCGCCTCGTTTCTGCCGCTTGCGGAACATCTGACCGGCCTGGATATCGTCGCACTGGATCTCCCGGGGCATGGGCTTTCAGAGCATCGTCACCATACAGCGCGTTATCACTTCATTGATTACCTTTGGGACGTGGACGCGGCCCTGACTGCCCTGGGCTGGGAAAGCTGCCACATCATCGGGCACTCAATGGGTGGCGGGGTGAGTACGCTGTATTCCGCAGCGTCGCCGGCTCACGTCCGCAGTGTCGTGGTACTGGACGGCCTTGGGCCGATATCGAGCACCGGAGCGGACACCGCCTTGCGCTTGCGCAAAAGCATGACGGTAATGCGCAGGGAACGCAATCCACTCAGGCCTTATGACTCGATCGATGAAATGGTCAGGGCCCGGCGTGGAGTCTCGGACCTGTCCGTTGACGCCGCAAGATTATTGTGTGAGCGCTCGGCAAGGCACGTCGGGAAACATTTTTATTGGCGTACTGACCCCGCCCTGAACTGGGTATCGCCGATCATCCTGACCGATGAGCAGGTACTGGATTGTCTGAGTAATATCGAAGCGCCACTGCTGTCCTGGATTGCCACACCGTTTGCCAGTTGGTATTCAGAGGACAAGGTTCGTGCCTGCCAGGTGGCGACCCAACATGGCCGGCACGAGACCATTGAAGGCCACCATCATTTCCATATGGACGCGCCGGAAAAGATCGCAGAAACTATCCGGGCATTCATTTTGGAGAATGATCTAACCCCAAGCCAGCGAGAACAATATGAACAACCCGATCAAGACCAGCATCCCGGCGCGTGAACGCCTGATTTTCGCACTTGATGTACCAGACCTGGACCAGGCGAAAAAACTGGTGGCGACACTGGACGACTCCGTGATGTTCTACAAACTGGGGCTGGAATTCTTTCTTTCCGGCAATTACTTCGAACTGGCGGCCGAACTCAAAGAACGGGGAAAAAAGATTTTCGCCGACCTGAAACTGTTCGATATTCCCGCCACCGTAGCAGCGGCGGTGCGGCAACTGGCCCGGCACGAGGTCAACTTCTGCACCGTCCATGGCAACGATGGCATGCTGCGCGCGGCCGTGGAAGCCAAAGGTGAAATGCAAATCCTGGCCGTGACTGCATTGACCAGCCTGGACCAGGGCGATCTGGATGACCTCGGTTTCCAATGCGATGCCCGCACATTGGTCCTGTCCCGCGCACGCCGCGCCCTGGAGTTGGGTTGTGATGGCGTGGTCTCATCCGGACTGGAAGTACCCGCCCTGCGCGAATCCGTCAATCACGCCCTGATCGCTGTTTGTCCGGGCATCCGGCCCGTCTTCAATGATGAAACCCCACCGGGAGACGACCAGCAGCGTGTGGTTACACCGGCTCGCGCAATCGCCAGCGGCGCAGACTACCTGGTGGTTGGCCGCCCGATCCGGGATGCTGACGACCCCCGCAGCGCCGCCGAAAAAATCCAGCAGGAAATCCTTTCAGCACTGTAAGAGGTCGCTTGCGGCCGACTGGTTCTAAAACAGCTAGTGCTCAATTAACAACCCTGATTCGCGCCCAAGGACGCTCTTACAAGAACTCGCTTGCGACCGACCACTACTGTAAGAGGTCGCTTGCGGCCGACTATCCCAGAGCCTGTCGGCCGCAAAGCTTCCGCGTCCTGCTCACGCCCCTCACCTTGTATGTTGGCAGTCTTCTCTGTTTAGCTATCAGAGAAGACGGGCAGCGTGGAGAGACTGTCCCTCACCTGAGGTCGACGAACCTGTGATGTAGATCAGCCTCCACGTTGCCACGCCACCCGCCTTAAAGATTGTATGGTATCGGAGCCGCCTGTAAAGGTGAGACTGCATATACAAGGTAAATTAACAGGGTGGCTGTCTCGTTTCAAATCGTTAACGAGAGGAGTTCACTGATGCAATACATTGGCTGTGATGTCTCAAAAATGACCCTGGACCTGGCCTGGTTCGACGAAGATAAACGACGTTGGGGTTGTGCGCTAAAAGTGCCCAACAAGTCATCCGGTTGGCAAGACCTGATGCAGTGGGCCGAGCAATGCTACCAGCTTGATCGATGTAATATCTGCGTGGTGATGGAGGCTACGGGTGTGTATCACCTGCCCGTGGCAGGTCATCTCAGCACGAAGGGTTTCAAAGTCCTGGTCTGCAACCCGGGACGATCGGCTGACTATGCGCGCAGCCAAAACCAGCTGAACAAGAGTGACAAGCTGGATGCACGTGCCCTGCAACGCTATGGATCATGCCTGGAGAAGGTCCATTGGTTCCAACCGGATACACCGCAAATCAGTCAGTTAAAGTCTCTTTTGGGCTTGCTGGACCAATTGGATAAGGATGTCATACGCTGGCAAAACAGGTGGGAGAAGATCACCTACCAGCACCCAGGTTCTGTGGCCTGTCAAGGGATCAGACGCCAGCTTAAAAATCTGTGCAGAGAACAAGTCCGGACTCAAAAGGTCATTGATCGTCTGATCCAGGGCGATGAGGACTTGCGGCGTAATCAACGACTGATGTGCAGCATCAAAGGCGTAGGTGCCAAGACCAGTCAAAGGCTCTTGCCGTTGGTGCAGGGTGGACGCTTCGAGTCTGCACGGCAGCTGGCAGCCTTCATCGGCCTGACACCCTGTCATAAGACCTCTGGGACGAGCTTGAGATCACCCGGCCGTTTGTCCGGCCGAGGTGACGCAAACCTAAGGAGCAAGCTTTATATGCCTGCTTTATGTGCCTGTTATAAAAACCCGGAACTTAGCGTCTTTTATAACACTTTGCTGGCTCGCGGGAAGACAGAAAAACAAGCCATCACTGCCGTCATGAGAAAACTCGTTCACTTGTGCTACGGTGTGGTGAAGAACCAGACACCCTATATTGAAAACTATGGGGCTTTATCCTGATCGGCGAACATGGTATCTACATCCCTGTAGGCGAGCGACCTCTTACAGTTCTTGTAAGAGCGTCCTTGGGCGCGAATTGAGCCTCTAAATCGGGC
>JAIVWI010000099.1:0-11009 GCA_048636595.1 Oceanospirillum sp.
GAGAATCCCCGCCATGACGAGTATCAAACCGGGAATTTGCCACCCCTTGAGTGATTCTCCCAGGAAAAGTATGGACAACAGGATCACGAAGGGGCTGAGCAGGCTGGTAACGATGCCACTGCGGCTGGCCCCCATCAGGTTAAGCGCGCGCAAATACCAGGTATCAGCGACAGCGATTCCAAGACAGCCGGAAAGCAAGGTAATTCCAAGATCAGGCAGGCTGTAGTCCGGCAGGGACAAGCCCTCCACCAGCAGCAGCGTCGGGATCAGCAGCAGGAAACCAAGTGCATTTTTGAACAGATTGAGTTCGAAGGCGGGCAGCAACCTGCCCTGCTGCCGGAACATCACAACGGCCAAGGCCCAGCTGACTGCGCTGGCCAGGGCAAAAAACTCACCCCAGCCTATAGTTTCCATAGCGGAGGCGAAACCGCTCAGTGAGGTTCTTCCAGTACCGTGGCTGACAGGATAAAGACCGGTTTCACTGGCACGTCAGTCGCATCCAGATTCTCGTTGTACTCCGTCTCCACCGCGGCGATTGCAGATACGACATCCTGTCCCGAGACAACATCACCAAACACCGTGTAACCCCAACTCCGGGCATTCGGATCGAGTGAACTGTTTGCCGACAGGTTGAAATAGAACTGGCTGGTAGCGGAATGCGGATCATCGTAGCGCGCCATGGCAATCGTCATGGGCATGTTCTTGAGGCCGTTTCCCGATTCATTGATCACGGGTGAATGAAGGTCCCGCTCTTCCAGGTCCTCTGAATAACCACCGCCTTGCACGACAAAATCAGCCATTACACGATGAAAAATCGTTCCGTCATACTGCTTTTCGAGCACATAGCGCAGAAAGTTATTGCTCGTGGCAGGCGCGCGAAGACGATTCAGTTCAACCACGATATCGCCCATGCTGGTCTCGATGCGTACGGAAGGGAACAGATTATCCGGCAGGATATCCTCCGGAAAACATTCCTGCCCCGCTTCAAGACCCAGGGAAAACAGGCTCATCAATGTAATTAACAAGGTTATTCTCAGTCCTTTTTTCATGGCTTCCATCCGGTGCTTGGCGAGATTACGGCAGAAAACGCTATGATAAGGCTTTATGCACCTGATTGGAGACAATTCCATTGAGTAAATCCTTCCTTTTGCCGGTCGACGCCCTGCGGTGGCGGGTGGACGAAAGCACGCTGGGCTTCAAGTCGACTTCAGAAATAGATCCCGCCGAAGGCATCATCGGCCAGCCTATTGCCATGGAAGCACTTCGTTTTGGTGTTGAAAGCACCGCGCCGGGACAAAACATCTATGTCAGAGGGACCAGCGGGACAGGCCGGACCAGCCTGGTCAGATCACTGCTTGCGGAACTGGATCCGCAAGCCCGGCGCAGGCTCGACCGCTGCTACGTGCACAATTTTCTGCAACCAGATCAGCCACGCCTGATCACTCTGCCCTCAGGCGAGGGGCCGCTGTTCCGCCGCCGGGTAAAGGAGTTTGCAGAGTTCATTGAAAACCGCCTGCTCGAATCACTGGACAGCAAGCCGGTGAAAGCAAGCAGAGACGCAATTTCAAAAAGTACTCAGGACGCGATCGCAAGTGTTACAAAACCCCTGGAAAAAGAGCTCAAAACCAACAACCTTGCTTTGGTGCGCCTCCAGTCCGGCCAGCTTACACGTACCGCTATGTTCCCGGTCGTGGATGACCAGCCGGTACCACCGGAGGAACTGGCGCAACTGCTCAAAGCCGGCAAAGTAACAGAAGATGACCTGGAGGAATTCAATAGGAAAATTGAGCAGTTCGCGCCGCGCCTCCAGGAGGTGTCACGCGAAGCAAACAAGACCTGGAAACAAGGCATGAAAAAGGTCCGGGAATTTATCGAAAATGAAGCCAGGGCCATTCTCCGGGACCAGGCGTCTGAACTGTTGGCTGAAATGCCTCAGTCTGAAGTTAAAGCGTTCGTCACAGAAGTTATCGATGACGTCATCGAAAACAGGATTGATCCTCAATCACTGCAAGGCCAGCCACCGCCCCAAATGGTGTATGGCGTCAATGTAATCTGTTCGTACGACCCTGATTCCAGCCCCGTCGTGACCGAGAATACACCGACCGTACCGAACTTGCTCGGCTCCGTCGAGGCGGAGCTCATCGGGAACGGTCAGATGGTGACCAACTACCGGGGCATAAGGGCTGGTGCGCTGGTACACGCGGATGGCGGCTACCTGATACTTGATGCATACGATGTCTTGAGCGAGCCGGGTTCCTGGCGTTTGCTGATGCGGGCCTTGCGCACCGGCAGCGTGGAGATCGTTCCCTCGGACCTGGGCTGGCCCCTGATCAACCAGTCGCTCAAGCCCCAGGCCATCGAAATTTCGGTTCGCATTATCCTGATCGGCAGCAGTCGATTGTTCTACCAGTTGGACCAGGTCGACCAGGACTTCACCAACCTGTTCAAAGTCCTGGCGGACTTTAACTCCGAAATTGAACGAACTGAGCTTGGTATCAACCAGTATGCCTCGGTGGTAGCACGCATCTGCCGGGACGAAGACCTGGCTCATTTTGACGCCTCCGGCGTGGCTGCACTGGCGGAACACGGCGCACGGATTGCCTCGCGCAAGGGTAAAATCACCGCCCGCTTTGGGCGCATCGCCGACATTGTTCGCGAAGCCTCGTTCCTGGCGACCAGAGCGGGTGCTGCCCTGGTTGGCCGGGAACACGTGGAAGATACAATCGTTCGCAACAAATACCGCGCCAGCTTGCCTTCGACACGGTTCCAGGAACTCATCCATGACGGTACCATCATGGTCCAGACCCGTGGTTGCGTAGTCGGCCAAATCAATGCACTGGCCGTTATCAATGCCGGACAACTGAGTTATGGATTCCCGGCGCGAATTACCGCCACGATTGGCGCCGGCCAGGCCGGAGTGATCAATATCGAGGGGGCGGCTGCCCTGTCCGGAGCTATCCACACCAAGGGATTTCACATTCTGGGGGGGTTACTTCGCCACCTCCTGCACTCGGACCACCCCCTGGCTTTCAGTGCATCCATTGCCTTTGAGCAAAGTTACGGCGGCATCGATGGTGACTCTGCCTCAGGCGCGGAAATTTGCTGCCTGATCAGTGCGCTCACCGGGGTGCCCATCCGGCAAGGGCTGGCCATGACCGGCGCCATTGACCAGCATGGCCACATCCAGGCTATTGGCGGAGTCAATGAAAAGATCGAAGGGTTTTTCGATGCCTGCAAATCCCTGGGGCTAAACGATGAGCAGGGGATCATTATTCCCTGGTCAAACGCCGGGGACCTGATGCTGCGCCCGGAAATCGTGGAAGCCTGTGCTGAAGGCCATTTCCAGATTCATGCCGTGAAAAACGTCAACGAGGCACTGGAAGTACTGACCGGAAAAGAAGCAGGCCAAGCCGGAAGCGACGGCAAGTACCCTGAAGATTCCCTGCTCGGCCTGGCCCAGTTAAAAGCGACTGATTTCTGGCAAAAGACGATGAACCGGCCTGAGGGAAAAAAATCGGCTGATCCCGGTAGTAAACCTGAAAAATGAATATTATTCGATCCATTTTCATCTCCGCCTTCAGCGGCTATATAGCATTTGCTTTCTTCTATGCGCTGTTTCAGCTGGTCCGCGGCATGGAGCCTTTGTTTTCCTGGCTGGGCCTGGCCCTGGCCGCTGGCTCGCCCCTTGCCTTCCTTGCCTGGTTGTACTTGTCAGGCGCTGCGCGCACATCCCGCCACCCGGTGGCAGTGAGTGTTTTTTGCGGGCTGGGCGTGGCCATGACCATGGCCGCCAACTTTCGCTATGGTCCGGCCAGTGGAATGGTTCACCTGTGGGCGGGATTGTGCCTGCTGGCCTGGTTTGCCTATCTCCAGTGGTATTCCCGATTTTCCCGGCGCAACAGCAAGAGCCTGGTTCGAGGAAGCTTGCTTCCTGAATTCACGCTTGAATCCCTGCAGGGTGATGCCGTGTCTTCGACCACATTCAGGGGCAAGCACCACGTACTCGTTTTTTATCGGGGCAACTGGTGCCCGCTTTGTTCCGCCCAAATCAGCGAACTGGCCGCGCACTACCGTGAGTTGCAGGCACTGGATACGGAAGTCGTCCTGGTTAGTTCGCAACCACCAGGCCACAGCCGCAAACTGGCGCAAAAACACGAGGCGCCCATGCAATTCTTGTCTGATCCGGGAAATTCGGCAGCAAAACAACTGGGCATCGCACACCGTTTCGGCACACCAATGGGTTTGCAGGCCCTGGGGTACGGCAACGACACGGCCATGCCCACCGTGATCATCACTGATCCCGACGGAACCATACTGTTTGCCGATGAGAGCGATAACTACCGGGTCCGGCCGGAACCGGGGCTGTTCCTGGAAATAATCGGGGCCGGTGACTTTCCGAAAGGGTTATAATTGCCCGAATCTTGAAAAGGAGAAGAAAAATGCGCCCGATTTTTGTTTTGCTCTTGTTACTGACTCCCTTGTCACTGAGTGCACAGGAATCCAGCTCCGGTCCCTTGTTCATGAAACACCTGTTGGGAGACCGTGAGTTTTTCGAACCCTGGGGAGTCGGCTTCGATTTCTTCACCATGGATCAGGACTATGGACTCAAGAAATTGCAGTTCGACCTGCCGGGTGCTGGTGTAGAAGACCCATCCAAAATCAAAGTCACGAACGAGTTGCAGCATCTCGACCTGCAGCTTAGTGTCTGGCTCACGCCATTTCTCAATGTATTTGGTATCGTGGGGCGGATCGATGCCGAAACGCTGGTTGACTTCAGCGATGCAACCATTACCGGCCTGCCAATCCCCCTGGGAACTCTGCCGATATCCTACGATGGAACGGTTTACGGGGGCGGCTTCAACCTGATTTACGGCGGCGACTGGTGGTTTGTCTCGTTGAACAACACCTGGACCAAAGCCAGTTTGAGTGGAGATTTTGATTCCAGCGTTTCGTCATACACTGCCCAGCCACGGATCGGATTGATCAAGAACAGATGGGTATATTGGGTCGGCGGTATGTATCTCGACACGCAAGAAGATCACAAAGGGACGATTCAGCTGCCCATTCCCGGTATTCCCCCGATACCGTTCGATGTGGAACTGGACACCCTCAATAACTGGAATTATACCGTGGGGGTCTCTCATGTATTCAGCCCGAAGACATTGATTTCATTCGAATATGGATTTGGCGACCGCAAGCACACATTATTCAACTTCACCTACAGATTTTGAGCAAAGCGCACTATGCGGGTTGACATCACTTTCATCCTGCTTGGCCTGGCCCTGGTGACAGGAGCGCAGCCCGGCCTCGCTTATGAAACAGATCAGTTCAGCAACCGGCTTGAACCGATCAAGGATGCCATGCCGCTGCTGGATGAAAAGGTCAACCAGTCCATCGAGACAATAGTTTCCGAATGGCAAGGCCCCCGCAACGACTGGAAATTCATTACGGCCATCTATCATGACCTCGGTGGACATCACTGGGTGGACAAAATCGAGCGCTGGGCGATGAAATCTCCGGAGGTCGAGCATCTGAAAACCTCACGCCGTGAGTCCATCTACCAGGGACACCCTTTCTGGGCGACCCGGGTTGCGGGAATGTTTGGCGTCGGCCCGACCATCATGGTCAACGGACAACTGATCGGCTCAGACAAAATGGGGCATTTTTTTTCCCAGGGAAGGAAGTTTTACAACCGTTACCGCAAATCGGAGCTGGAGTCACAGGCCGCCGAGCATTCAGCCTATACTGAACGCGCCCTGTTCGGACAATTGACCACTGGTGTTTACTCCAATGCTGACCTGGTGGCCAACTATGAGGGCTTCCGGTTTTATCGAAGTCTGTTTGAAAACGACATCATCCCCGGCAAAAAAGCCATCCTTGCCTGGCAGGATAATGAATGGGTGATGCAGCGTTCGTTTACCTGGGCGGATTACGTGAATGAATACTGGGACGAAGCCCTGAATGTCAATCATTATGATGCGGTGCTTTATCCGCACATGAAAGAGCGTTTCCTGACCTTCTGCCCGGATTATTACACGGCGCCGGAACGGTACACCATCCAGGATGAAGAGCGCCTGAAGGCCCGTTACTCGGATCTCCAGCTAAGGGATACCTCGGACCTCCGCCTGGATCACTTGTGCCCCGGAAGTCCGGCAAAGCCAATCAAGGCAGCGGTTGGTGTGTCGCACTGAACCGGGCCTGGTCCAGGGTATTTTGCAGGATGATCACTTGCGGGAATTCCTCGCTCATATAGCCTTTAACCTCATCCATTTCACCCGGCGGGATATGCACGGCAATTTTGTTCGGAGCATCTAAAAATTTTGTCATTACCTCGCTGCCGGGACCTGGCTGAAAATACCAGAATGGAATCAAAGCCACGTCTATTTCCACTTTATCCAGGCCGGCACGGGCAAAGTCCTGCGGGTCCATGGCTGCATCGCCGATGTGCAACAAGGTCACGCCGCCCATTTCGATCAGGTGTCCGTAGTTCTGGATTCGGGCATATTTCCGGGTACCGTGACTGAGCGGGAAAATTGTCACCCTGGCCCCCTCCATCTGGATGACATGAGGTTCCCCGTACGGTGGATTGATTTCATCGACCCGGGGACTGGTGGTCATGAATGTCCGGCATTTCTCCCTCATCAGGCCAATTACCTGGGGTGAAGAAACGAACCGGGTAGCAGAACTGCTTTGCAGGAACTGGCAGGCAAACAGGGGCTGGTTGTGGTCATGATGGCGATGGCTGACCAGCACCAGGTCAATGCCGGCAAAGGGACCGGAAACCTGTTCGAACAGCGGGGCCACTTCAGGCGGGAGTCCGCCGTACACTGAATAAGGTTCGACCACCATTCCGTCGATGAGGATGCGGGTTTCACCGTCCGAGATGATCACCCCTTCGTTAGCCAGTTGGGTGAGTGTAATGTCGGCCTCAAGCGGGGCCGCAAATCCGGACAACCCCAGGGCGGGTAACAGGAAGGCAGCCATGAAAAAACGCCCCGTAAACAACTTAAGACGGTGCCTGGGTTTATCAGTGCCTGTCAGGTCTTTGAACTGCATATCGAATGACTCCGTATTCTGATCCGGGACCAGTATGGATAAAACCATTTTTCTCCAGGACCTTAATGGACTGGAGTAAGTGCGGCAACGTTTCGGCGGTGACTTGCTTGACATTCTGATGGCTGAACGCCCACTGGACCAGCCTGAACACCGCTTCCGAGGCATAAGCCTGGTTGCGAAACTGGCTGAGAACCGAATACGCAATTTCAACGGATCCAGCCTCGTCAGGCCTCCCTTTAAATCCGCAAATACCAATAACTTCTGCTTCCTGGGGCAGCCTGGTCAACAGGTACCAGAATGACCAGCCATGCTCCGCCGGATTCTGCAATTGTTGAAGTGCGAATTTCATAGTGGAGCGCTCGTACAAATCCGGGGGCCAGTTGTCCGGAACCTGGGCGCCGATTGATTCAGCCAACTGAGCGTGGCCCTCCAGATCGGCCTCAATCAGCGGCACCGTGGCTGCCACCAGTGTCATCCGCTTCGATTCCAGTGTTCGAAGTATCACTTGCTCGCCCCTGGATGATGATTACCGCTTCCACCCGGATCCGGGACAGCTTGTTCACCAGGGCCTGTATTGTATCCATTCATTAAAAACTGCCAGCCCTGTTCCAGGGCCCTGGTCTCCAGGAATTTTTGCAAGGATCGTTTCAGGCGCCTGAGGTTGGCTTCAAACAGGCTTTGAGCCCCGGCCCGGATCTGCGCCCGGTCAAAATCAATCAAATACACACTGCCGTCGCCGCCGATGAGTATGTTGCGTGCATTCAGGTCCGCGTGAACCAGTCCATGATCATGGAAGTTGCGGATACAGGCACCCGTTGCAATCCACATCGCAGGATCGCTTTGCTTAATGTCCGGCAAATCAGCCAGCGGAAGAACATCCAGCAGTCGCCGGGTTATCAGGTCTCCGGAGTAAAACAATCCTTCCCTTGCACACTGGGCCGCCAGGGGCCGTGGAACCGGCAAACCCTGCTGATGGAGCCTGGCCAGCATATGGAATTCCGCGATGGGGCGCGAACGTTCAAGCCCGGTATACAGGTAGCGGTCACGGCTAAAGCGTGCCGCCCAGCCACCCCTCAGGTAGTGGCGCAGAACGGCCGGCCCGAAAGCGGTTTCCAGGAACAGCGCACTGCCCCGGCCGGGAGCCTGACCCACTACGCCGCCGCTACGCTCCCAGGCATCCGCGGCAAACAGATCTGCACCAGGCTGCTGAATGAGGCCGGCATCATATACAATGATGCGGGAATCCTGTTTGTGGGTACTATGTATCATTCGCGGGTATTGTGCTTTTGCCTGCCGTCTGCGTCAATTCGGAATACTTTGTTGTCATCAACCCATCAACCTGAAAACATTTGCATCCTGCGGTTGTCCGCACTCGGAGATGCCACGCACGTTGTACCCGTCGTCAGGTCCATCCAGGATCACTGGCCCGGAACCAGGATCACCTGGATCATCGGGAAACTGGAGCATCGTTTGCTGCGCGGCCTCGATAATGTCGAATTCATCGAATTCGACAAGCGTGGCGGTTGGAGCGCCGTGAATGAACTGCGCAGAAAACTCCGTGACCGCCGCTTCGATGTACTGCTGCACATGCAGGTAGCTGCCCGGGCCAACCTGCTCAGCAGGTTGATCCACGCCCCGGTTCGCCTCGGCTGGGACCGGGCACGCTCCAGGGACTTTCACCATTTATTCGTCCGGCAGCAGGTAGCGCAAGTCCCCTTCCAGCACCAGGTCCAGGGATTCCTGGAATTCCCGAGGGCGCTGGGAATCAAGGTTGAAGAGCCGCGCTGGGACCTGCCAATAGAGCCTGAGGCCATGCAGTGGGCGGAGGAACAACTTTGTGACCAGCAAAACATTCTGCTGATCAGCCCCTGCTCCAGCCACCCTCTGCGTAACTGGCAAGCTGATCGATACGCTGCGGTAGCAGATTATGCATCCAGTCAACTGGGAATGAGCGTCGTCCTTTCAGGTGGGCCCGCCACACTGGAAATGGAAGCGGGTGCAGCCATAGAACGCGCAATGCGCAGCCCCTGCCTTAACCTGGTGGGAAAAGACACGCTGGAACAATCCAAGGCTTTACTGAAGAAGGCAAGCCTGGTGATTTCGCCGGACGCCGGGCCGGCACATATCGCCTCTGCGCTGGGCACGCCGGTCATCGGTCTTTACGCAGCCACCTGGTCCAGGCGGTCAGGTCCTTACAACAGTCTCGATTTATGTGTTGACCGGTTTGCAGAAGCCGCCATGAAATTTCGAAAAAGTACGCCGGAAGCCCTGCGCTGGGGAACACGCATCGAAGAACCCGGTGTCATGGACCTGATCGAGGTAAGCGACGTAATAGAAAAACTTGAGACATTCGTACTGTAAGAGCCCCCTTGGGGGCGAAACTCAAACACTGAAAATTCGCCCCAAGAGACCTCTTGCATCAGGCTACATTGCGGACGGCTTGTTTCTTCCGGTAGCGCCGTACAGCTTCGAAGCCGTTTTCAAGATCAGACAGCAGGTCGTCAACGTGCTCGATGCCTACCGAAAGCCTTAAAAGGCTGCGGCTGATTCCGGCCGCTTGCTGGTCTTCCACGGACATGGCCGCATGGGTCATGGAAGCGGGATGCGCCACCAGGCTCTCGACGCCGCCCAGCGATTCTGCAAGAGTAAACAACTGTAATTCCTGCAGAAATACCGGGATTTCCTCCTCAGCAGCATCCAGCTCAAAGCTGATCATCGCGCCGAATCCAGCCTGCTGGCGAGCAGCGATTTCGTGGCCGGGGTGGCTGGCCAGGCCGGGATAATACACCTTGCCGACCAGTTCGTTCACATCCAGCGCTACGGCAATTGCACTGGCAACTTCCTGGTGGCGTTGATAGCGCACGCCCAGTGTTCTCAGGCCGCGCAATGTCTGAAAACTGTCGAACGGCGAGCCGGTCAGGCCCAGGCAGTTGGCCCACCAGGCCAGCTCCTCCAACAATTGTTCATCGGCCGCTATCACGGCTCCGCCGACCACGTCTGAATGTCCGTTGATGTACTTGGTCGTGGAATGCAGCACGATATCGGCGCCCAGGGCAATCGGGCTCTGACCCGCCGGCGAGAGGAACGTATTGTCCACAACCACCAGCGCACCCGCCGTGTGCGCTGCCGAGGCGATGGCCTCGATATCGGTGATGCGCAACAGGGGATTACTGGGTGTCTCGATCCACACGATTTTCGGACGTATGCGACTGATCTCGGCGACCGCGTTTTCAGTTTCCCACAAGGGTACCCACTGCAGCTCAAATTGGCTTTTTTTCGCCGCTGCGCTAAACAGCCGATGGCAACCGCCATAACAATCGTGGGGTGCGATCAACACATCACCGGCCTCCAGCAACTGCGTGACCAGGTGCACCGCCGCCATGCCGGAAGAGGTGATCACTGCACCTTTACCGCCCTCCAGGGCCGACAACGCTTCGGCTAACTGGTCTCTGGTGGGGTTTCCGGAGCGCGTGTAGTCGTACTCACCCTTTTGATCAAAGCCCGGAAAAGCGAACGTGGACGACAGGTAAAGCGGCGGGATGACCGCGCCGTGGTTGCTGTCGCTGTTGATGCCGTGGTTGACGGCAATGGTTTCCCGGTGATGCTTGCTGTTCTGTCGATGGGTTGCGCTCATGCCTTGTGCTCCTTCGGTATTCCGGTTGACAAAAATCTCATCCGGAAATCCCGCAAAGCAGGCTGAGCATGATCAGGTCCATCAGAACTGCTGCCTGATCACTCATTTCCCGAAAACCATTAAAGGTCTTCGCAAGAATTGGCACCTTTTCAAAGTGGTTAACTTCGAAGGTTGCCCCGGCGTCTAAGGGCTCGTCCCTCAGCCGGTCTGAATGAGTAAGCTAGGATTGTAGGTGATTCTGATTAACAGAAGCAAGGATTTTTTTGTAAGAGGTCCCTTACATTTATGAATAATCCTGGTAGGCTTTTTCTTCGATGAT
>JAIVWI010000100.1:0-10982 GCA_048636595.1 Oceanospirillum sp.
CTCATCGGGGTCGAACGCAGCGACGCCTCCAATGGGGAAACCGTAACCCCAGTGTGCATCCGGCATGGCATACGCGGCGCGAACAATACCCGGCAGCATGGTCACGTTGACCAGCTGCTCGCGGACCTTGTCATCCATGTCTCTGATCAGCGACTCACCGGCATGGATAATGGCCGGCACGCGCATCCTGCCCGACGGCTCAATCTTCCAGGCCGTTTCAGAAATTCGTTCAAAAAGTGCGGTATCCATTGGGAATAATGCAATAACTCTGTTCAGGGATAGGGTATCGGTACATCGTCTTCCGGTAAATGACCTATATCAGAATTGTGTTCCAACAATACACGTGGGGTTCATGGAAAAAGGCTTTTCTTCTCCTACATGCTATATATCAATGTTTTTCAGTTTAATTGGGTAGAAAATAGGAAAACATTCAGGGATATAGCGTAACTCACTCTGTTTCCAGGGGAGGTTTTGAGATGGCACACAAGAAAGTCCTGTTTGGCTCTGCGGCACGTGAGAAGGTCTTGCAAGGCGCCGAGGCGCTGACCGATGCGATACGCGTCACGCTGGGGCCTAAATCAAAGTCTGTTCTCATCCAGAAGCCGTGGGGATCGCCGATTGTCTGCAACGACGGTGTAACCATTGCCAAAGAAATGGATCTCGAAGATCCGGAGCAGAACCTCGGCGTACAGATGTTGCGTCAGGCCGCCGAGAAAACCGGCGATGCGGTCGGCGACGGCACCAGCACTTCGACCATCCTGGCCCACGCCATCTTTGCCGAAGGGCACAGGAACGTGGTGGCCGGCGCCAGCGCCATCGACCTGAAGCGCGGCATCGACCAGGGCCTTAAGGTTGCCATCGACAGGCTCAAGTTGCTCTCCAAACCGGTTCGTACCAGCCGCGAGAAGGCCCAGGTCGCAACCCTTTCAGCGCACAACGACCCGGCCATCGGCGAACTGGTGGCCGAGGCCATGGAAAAAGTTGGCGACGAGGGTGTAATCACCGTCGAGGAGTCGAAGACCACCGAAACAAGTCTCGACGTGGTCGAGGGCATGCAGTTCGATCGCGGCTACCTGTCGCCCTATTTCGTTACCGATCCGGGCAAGATGGAGGCAATCCTTGAAGATGCCTTCATACTTCTGTCCGATCGCAAGATCAATATTCTCAGGGACCTGGTACCGCTGCTCGAAAAGGTTGCGCAGACCGGAAAGCCGATCGCCTTCATCGCCGACGACATAGAGGGCGAGGCGCTGGCGACGCTGATCGTCAACCAGGTACGTGGCATATTGAAAAGCGTCGCCGTAAAGGCTCCCGGCTTCGGCGACCGGCGCAAGGTGATGCTCGAGGATATAGCGGTATTGACCGGTGGCATGGTGATCTCCGAAGAGGTGGGCCTGACCCTGGACAAGGTCGATCTCGATCAGCTCGGCCGCGTGCGGCGCATCATCGTCGACCGCGATGACACCACCCTTATTGGCGGCGAGGGCGACCGCGACATGATCGAGGCGCGCGAGCAACAAATCCGCACTCAGATCGACAAGGCGACCACCGACTACGACCGCGAGAAACTCGAGGAGCGGCTGGCCAAGCTGTCTGGCGGTGTTGCGGTGATCCGGGTCGGGGCGCCGTCCGAAGCGGAAATGAAGAGCCGCAAGGAGGCGCTGGACGACGCCATCAGCGCCACCAAGGCGGCTGTCGCCGAGGGCGTCGTGCCCGGCGGCGGGCTTGCGCTGCTGCGCTGTGTCGAGGATGTGGAGAAGGCGGAAGGCGCGGCCGAGGGTGACGAGAAGACCGGCCTCATGATTCTTCGGCAGGCCTTGACCACGCCGGCGCGACAGATAGCGGAAAATTCCGCGGTTGACGGCGGCGTGGTCGTCGCGCGTATGCTGGAGGGCAAGGGAAACACCGGCTTCGACGGAGCCAGGAACGAGTACGTGGACCTCGTCGAGGCTGGAATTATCGACCCGACCAAGGTGGTGCGCATCGCTCTCGAGAACGCCGTTTCGATCGCCAGCGTGCTGTTACTGACCGAGGCCACCATGACCGATATACCCGAGACGGAGAAGGGCAGCATGGAGCAGTCGCCGCAGATGTGATCGAGCTGAAAACGAGAGTCAGGACACCCACAAGTTTCCCACACTTGACGCGGGTCCCTGGTTTAATCAACCAATAAGTGGCTTTCGCCCCGACGGTCGACTTCCCGGACCAGATCGCGCAGTGCCCGGCTGACGGTGACGGGGTATTGACCCGCCTCTTCGAGGTTCCGGAGCTCCCCGGGCAGGTGCTGAAGGCTGGTCGTTGCGCGTTCCCGGATGTCTTCCAGGGGTTCCGGCTTTTGTAAACGCTGCCCACCGCGCATCACCGGTCGAAGCAGCGCTTCGCCGTCCGCCGTATCGCCTGCCACGGTCAGGGTATCTCCGCACATTTGACCATCGACGCCATAGCGCCGGTAGACCTGCTTGCGGCCGGGGAACGTCGCTTTGCCCTCCGAGCGCTTGCGCCGCGGAATACCGGCGTATTCCACCAGTTTGTAGGCGCAATCCAGGTAGGGCGCGTCGCTGGATGTGACCAGGTGCGTACCGATGCCGAAGCCGTCGATGGGTGCGCCGCTGCCCAGGAGATTCTGCAGGGCGAATTCATCGAGGCCGCCGCTGCTGAAGATGCGCACATCCGGGCAGTCCCCCGCGTCGAGGATTTTGCGCACACGGCGCGCATGCTCTGCAAGATCGCCGCTGTCCAGCCGCACGGCCTTGACGGCGATGCCCCGTTCGCGCAGGCGCCTGGCCAGCGCGACCACTTTCCCGGCCCCCACCTCCGTATCGTAGGTATCGATCAATAACACCACGTTCTCAGGCTGGGTGTGAGCAAAATGCTCCAGTGCTTCCATCTCTGAGTCGTGTGCCTGGATGAACGAATGAGCCATGGTTCCGTACACAGGGATACCGAATTCAGGTGCGGCGAGGATGGTGGCAGTGCCGTCGAAGCCGGCCAGGTAACTCGCGCGGGCGGCAAGCAGGCCTGCTTCTGAACCGTGCGCACGGCGAAACCCGAAATCAACCAGTGTCTTGCCGGGTGCGGCCATGACGCAACGCGCGGCCTTGGTGGCGATCACTGTCTGGAAGTGCAGGAAGTTGACCACCCGACTCTCGACCAGTTGGGCTTCAGGCATGGGTGCGGTCACGCGCAGGATCGGTTCGTCCGGAAAGAACGCGGTTCCCTCGGGCATGGCATGGACGTCGCCGGTGAAGCGAAAGTCCGCAAGCTGCTCCACGAAACCTGGCGAGAAGAAGCCGCTGGATCCTATCCATGCCAGGTCCCGGGATGTAAAACGCAGGTTCTCCAGGTACTCCAGAACCTGTTCCAGTCCGGCGGCCAGTAAAAAACTCCGGTTGCCGGGCAATTTGCGGGAGAAGAATTCGAACACGGCGGTGTCTTCCATGCCATACCGGTAATAGGCTTGCAGCATGGTGAGTTGGTACAGGTCCGTGAGCAGGGCGTTGGAGGAAGTATTCATGCCGCGATCTGGTCCAGTGTGACAACCAGTGCACCGAGACGCCGCATTTCCTTTTCTGCACGGGGCCCATCGTCTGGTTTGACGTTGACTGCGCGGACTGCGTCAGCCAGCAGACAGACTGCAAAATCCAGTTCAAGTGCATCCCTGACCGTGTTGAGCACGCAGTAATCCGTTGCCAGGCCGCCGATGAAGAGGCGCTGTGAACCAAGGCTTTGCAGGCGCTCAGCCAGATCCGCACTCTCGAACCCGGAGTATGTGTTCTGTTGCTTTTCCGCATCCTTGGAGATAACCATGATGTCACGCGGCAGCGCCAGCGACGGCGCGAACCGTGCACCTGGAGTACCCACTACGCAGTGCGATGGCCAGAGCCCGCCTTGTGCGGCGAAGGAACAATGGTTGGGCGGATGCCAGTCACGCGTGGCGATGATGGGCAAGCCCCGTTCCTCGAAAAGTGTGATGTAGCGATTGAGCACGGGCACGACCTCGTCTCCACGTGGCACTGCAAGCGCCCCGCCGGGCAGAAAGTCCTTCTGCACGTCAACGATGATCAGAGCGTCAGACTTCTGCAGTGCGATTTCAGTTGGCACGATGGCGAACCTCCTCCCGCGGGGTCCGGGTTCCTTTTAGATTAGCAATGATTGGGCTCAGAGTAAAAACAAGATCGAAGTAATCAGAGCAGGTGTAGAGCCTGAGAATCTGGCTGAAACAGATGCGGGTTTTTACACTGACCCCATTTATTAGTAGTAAAGTGACCAGGTAGCGTTTCATGCCTGAATCAACTCGCAGCTGCGTTTAAACAACATGAGCTCAAATCAAGTTTTTCATACCCTCACTGAAGCAGAAGTAGCCGCCGAGCAATTGGTTCCCGGTGATATTGTTTTTTTGGAAGCGGGTTGCTGCGGGGTGAAGAGTTATCCCCCCGGGAATTAAAGAGCCATGGCAACAACTGACAACCATCCCCGAAAAATTCACTTTGCCGAGTTTCGCTTCTACGAGGAACTGAATGATTTCCTGCCGGCGGAGCAACACAAGACCACCTTTCGCTCGCCTTTTTACGGCAGCCCGTCGGTCAAAGATACGATCCAGGCCATAGGCGTGCCCCATACAGCCATTGACCTGATCCTGGTAGACGGCCAATCGGTGGATTTTTCCCACAGGCTGCGGGGCGGTGAACGCGTTGCCGTCTATCCCGTATTTGAGCGCCTGGATATCAGTCCGGTCATTCGCCTGCGTCCCAGGCCTTTGCGCCGCACACGTTTCATCCTGGATGTGCACTTGGGAAAGCTCGCTCGCTATCTTCGAATGCTGGGGTTCGACGCGGCTTATAAACGGGATTGGGACGATGTCACGATTATTGATTTATCCCTTCAACAGCAACGCATCATCCTGACCCGGGACTTAGGGATACTGAAGCAGAGCCGTGTGACGCACGGGTACTGGCTGCGGCACGACGAGCCTCAACAGCAATTACAGGAAGTCCTGCTTGCACTGGACCTGTTTCGTCAACTACAACCCTTTACACGCTGCATGGATTGCAACGGCCGGATTCACCCGGTCGACAAGGCCGCCATCAGGGGGCAAATTGACCCGGAAATTTTCCAACGATTCCGGGAATTCTGGCAGTGCCAGGATTGCATGAAAATCTATTGGCGTGGCTCTCATTATGAACACATGCTCCGGCAGGTCGGCAAATTCAGTCGGGAACTCCACCGCCACTCGGCAGAGTAACTAATTTCCCGCAGTTCAAGAAGTGGGTGTCCTCGCTTTGCTCCCAGGCTTGTTGCCTGGCGCGTCATTGTTATCACTTTTCTTTCCGACGCCGAATCAGACCGGCCTCGATGCGCGTGAAGGTGATAGTCTTTCTATTATATGCACTCAGGTCCAACCCCGATTGAGCGGCCTTTTCAACAACTGTTGGCAGGAGTTCCGGTTCTGCCTTGCGCCAGTAGGGCCTCAGCTCACGCAGAAAGATATTTACTGTCACCGGACCCACACCATAAAACGCCAGCAGCCGCGATTCCAGGTCTTGATTATCCCTGGCCATCTCGTGCATCTTGATGAGACTGCCATCGTATTCAGCAAGCAGCATCTGGCAGTCGCGCAGGATCTGATCCGACTTTCTGCCGTCATAACGCACATAGCCACCTTCTCGCATGACCGGGAAGACGAGATAGTCCCATCCGGCGGCTACTATCTTCTTCGGTGTCAGCAGGCCATGGTGTTCGAAGGCGCGGTAGGTATTCTTTGCAATAGTCTCGGAGATGTGACCGCCGAACAACAGGCTGGCCAGAAACCACTTGAAGTATTGCTGATCGGTCTTTTTGTTGAGGGCGATGCCCAGTTCCTCTGAGTAGAGCAGGCTTTTTTCAAGTTGGCTTAGCGTGAGGCTCACAGTTTTTCCTCCGCCAGTGTGGCCCATGCGTGGTATAGCCCCAGAGTGACGGCGGCGAGCGATTCGTAATCGAGCTGCTCCGGTGTATCGTCGGCGCTGTGGTAATAGGGATAGCGATAGAACGCGGTATCGGTCACCATCACTGCGGGATATCCGCACCGCCAGAACGACAAGTGATCGCTCCAGGCCACCCCGGGCACCCAGGCGAAGGTGGCGGCATGTTGTATCGGAAAGTTACTGTGCGCATGAAATGCCGCCGCGAGTCGGCGCAATTGCCGGCGGGATTTGAGGTTGGATATAAAGGCGATAAAATTTCCGCGATCGGGGTAGAAGTAGCGGAACAGGGGCGGGTAACGCTGGCTGCCGCGCTCGTGGCGATAGTACCCAATGGTTTCAAGTGAGAGCATCAGGCGAATGTCGTCGCCGCGGCGGCGGGCCTCGCGTGCGTAGCGCATGCTGCCCTGCCGACCTGTGAGAAAGAATGGTGGTTCTTCGTTGACGAAGGCGACGAAGCGCAGGCTCCGTGACGGGGACGCGGATCTGAACAGACGGGAGAGTTCCAGCAACGCCGCCACGCCGCTGGCATTGTCATTGGCGCCCGGGCTTCCGTAGACCGAGTCATAGTGCGCGCCGATCAAAAGGATCTCGTCCGGATAGTGGCTGCCGCGAAGGCTGATTTCCAGGTTCGCGGAACGCACGCCCTCAACCTCGTATTCCTGTGCGTGTACCTCGTAATCCATCTCCGCCCAGCTTTGCCTTATATACTGTTCGGCAGCGTGCAGAGCCGCCGGACAGTAAACGTTGCGTTCGCCAATGTCGCCGGCTAGCCGTACGACGTGGTTACGGAGCGAGCGGGCGATTTGTTCGATGCTGGTCATTGCTCTGACTGCTTTTTTCGCTGGCTTTCATACTTACTGACTTTCAATCCAGCTTCAACAGCCTGAATCGTTTTAGATCTTCCCGCGTCCATAAAGAAAGGCCAGCCTGTTGACCCACGCTTTCTATCGCAATGATGTAGTCCGGTTCGTCGAAGTCGATCCGCCCGGGAGAATTCTCTGCTTCAAGCTGTTCGAGAATGAAGTGGTCCAGGAACTGCTCTTCGGCTTGGCTGGACAGACGGCCCTTGAATCCTCTGCGGTGCATTCTCACGTGAAATGTCGCGCCTTTCAGCGCCGGAATCCATTCCCGTGCAATTTCACACGCTTTTCGCTCAAATTCCTCCGGTGACTGAAATCGAAAGGTATGGGTTACTGGGACGACCCGCGAAATGGCATTGGCGAGTGACTCGTCCCGGGCCACCAAGGCATCGAATTCTTCCAGGAACTCGCGCAGATCGTCGACTACCATCACCAGTACGTTCCAATAATCTGTTCGATGGAGGTCGCCGAGCTGACGCAGGCGTTTACGGGCGATCAGGAAACCATCCGGTTGGGTGGTTACCACAACGTTCCATTCAGCGACCTGTTGCATTCTCGCTAGTGCTCAGCGCGTAATCTTACCCTGACAGTATACCGGTCATATCTGGGGCTTGAACGCAAGTTCGAGCCAGGCTCATTATTCAGGTGCGATCTGCGAGTGCTTCGACACCCTCACTATGGGCGCAGTGTGCACAGCAAAACATATCGCCTTGTGCTTCCAGGCCGTGCCCGATGATCCGGTTGTCGCAGTGCTTGCAGATCGGCGCGAGTGCGTTGATTGCGCACTCGAATGAATCAAAGGTATGCGCCTCGTCCCCCATGTTAATAACGAACGCCTTATCGTAGTCGTTTCCGCATCTTTCACATTTAGGCATGGCATTCTCCTGATTTTCAACCATTGCAGGACTGCATACTTAAAGCCTAGGAAACTTCTGTGTAGATGTCAATCCGGATATCTACTTAGCCCGGGAAAGCGGGGGCAAGGCGAACATATACATTAGTAGACACCCACGAAATTCGCCGCTAAGAACGTATATAATCTGATCAAACATGAGCGGTAAGCTGTTGGTGAAACGATGAAGTTGTCAAGTGAGGATCTTTTCCAGGCCACGGAGGCCACCCAGGCCTTGCTCGAGCAGCTGGGACTCAGCGCCTACCTGTTCGAGGTCGAGCCACGAGAAGTTGCATGGCAGGTGCGCGTGGAGTGTGCTGTTAACAGCGGCTGGCAATCGACTACGCTGGACGTGGACAAGCAGGAATTGCTCAAGAGCCGCACTGACAAAGACGTGTTCCAACGGCTGCTGGATGAATGGCGCAGGCACTTTGTCGGCGGCCGGCCTGACTGACACCGGTTACGCGGTTGGCCAGATGAGGCATGAAAGACTCCGATTGCATCGACTTCCTGCAATGGGCACTGCCGCGCCTGCAGTTGCGTTGGCCGGGCTTTCGCAAGGTACGCCGTCAGGTGTGCCGGCGAGTCCAGCGAAGAATTGAAGCCCTGGGGCTTTCCGATCCTGAAGCCTATCGCGACTATCTCAAACGACATCCGGAAGAATGGTCCGTTCTCGACCAGTTTACGCCGATCACGATCTCCAGTTTCTATCGTGACAGGGCCGTTTGGGATTTTCTCTGGCATAAGGTTCTGACCCAACTGGCCACAGGCAAGGTACAAAAACTGCGCGCCTGGAGCATCGGCTGCGCCTCGGGCGAAGAACCCTGCACACTGATGCTCGCCTGGCGCATTGGCGTGATGCCTCTCCGGCCGCGCGTCGATATGAGTATCGTGGCCACAGATGTGTATGAGCCCATGCTGGAGCGTGCACGTACTGCCTGCTATTCATTCGGCAGTCTGAAGCAGCTGCCTGCCAACTGGCTTGACCAGGCCTTCGAGCAGCAAAGAGACCAATATTGCCTGCGGTCTCCGTACCGCACCGGCATCGACATCAAACGCCAGGACATCCGCACAGCGCTGCCCGATGAAGCCTTTGACCTCATCATGTGCCGTAATTTGGTGTTCACCTATTTCGATGAATCGCTGCAGCGCAAGACCCTGGGGCGGATACTTTCCCGCTTGCGCGATGGCGGGGCTCTGGTTATCGGGCGACGCGAATCCTTACCCGAAGGCGATTGGGGATTGGCCGCCTGGGATGGCGCGGAAGGTCTTGGGATATACCGGAAGGCGCCAAAAACCAGGTGTGACGACCACACTAGTCAACAGTCACCCTCCAGCACTTGCTGTCTTCCCGTTCACAACGGATCTCCGCCTCAGTGAATGCGCGTATGGCGTCAATGTTGGTGCGCGTATGGGAATCGGGTTCCAGCGTCCGGTAACTACCGCCACCGGCCAATACCAGTAAAAGTACCAGTTGATCAGCAAGATGCTGGCCAACCGGTACAGCGGCGTCCAAATAGCGACGGGCATCGTCCACCACTTGTTGTGCGACCTTTTCAGCGCGCAAACCGCGTCGGCCGAAGCCGCTGATGACCTCGTTGCAGTGCTCTGACTCAATCACGAGCAGCAGCGCATTGCCCTGACCCTGGGCGTTATCCAGAAGGTGTGTGTGGAGTTTTGAACGGTCGAGTTGCAGTTCGGTTTGCAGCACCTGCAACTCGCGTTGCGCAATGTGCTCAGGCAGATGCGCGAGCAAGGCATGGGCAGTCAGGCTTTGTATCTTGCCGCGCTCCAACAGTGTCAATGGTTGAAGTTGCGCAACCGGTTCGATTTCAACCGTCATGCTGCCGCCTCCGACGGGAACAAACCCGGCCCGATCCAAACGTGCTGTGACCCTGGCACCCATGCGACGCAGCAACGGCAGATATACGTAATCCAGGAACTCGAAGGTCGGCGCCAGCGGATTGTGGGTGCCACCCAGAAGGGTGAGGCGCGAAGGGGCTGGCGCCGTGAGCAAGGCCGGCAACAGGGTCTGCAGCACCAGGCTGGTGCTACCCGCTGTACCAATATCGAAACGATAGTTACCCGGCGTGAGCTGATGGGGGCTGAACACGATTTCCTGTGCGCCCCGCCCGGCACCGTGCACGTCGGCACGACTGATGGCGGCGGCGGCTTCAACTGCAACCAGATGCTGCGGTCGCAGCCCTGGTTTTTTGCGCCGTTTGCGAATATGCACGATGCGGAACGCCCGGCCGAGGCACAGCGACAATGTGAGAGCAGTACGCAGGATCTGTCCCCCGCCTTCGCCCATATCGCCATCAATGGTCAGCATCAGTGAACTCGCAATGCACGGCCCTGGGTGCCCTCCAGGTTTCCAAAGTATCAGCTCAAAAACTCGCCGCACTTATGTTGAGCATAGCAAATTTTCCTTGTATCGAGCTCTGAACCAATGCGCGAAGCAACAGTGGCCATGCTAAAACCTGCGTTTAATGACATGGATCAAGGTGCGGATGGTGATTTCGCGGTACCCTGTTCACCAGTCTGGACCGATGCGATTCAACAACTTTTTCATTGGCGGTCAAATTTGTATTATGGCAACTGAATCACCCACTCATTCCGAAATCCTGCGACTGTTCGGCACGATCGACGATCACAAGGCCGAGGAGATCATCGAACTGAATCCGTCACCGGACGAGTTGGAGGTAACAGCGGCCTATGTCGCGGGCATGAACGACGTCATGGGCAAGGAACACCATCCGCTCACGGGGAAGGCCGCCAAAATCTATGAAATCGTGACCCGGGACGAAACCCCTGGTGAGGACGAATACCGTCGAGGGTGAACGGCCCCCGGCTATTTCCTTGCGCAAAAGTGAGTGCGTGACCAGTATTTTGGTTTGACAAATACCGGAAGAATGATCATGACCGAAAGCACCTTTCGATTCTGTGATGACCTGGGGCCAAAAACCATTCTGCACATTTACCAGCCAGCGAGGAATCTCAAGGCGATCGTAGTGGTGGACAACGTCGCCGCCGGCCCCGCGATCGGCGGGGTGCGTATAGCGCCGGATGTATCCCTGGAGGAGTGTTTTCGTCTTGCACGCGCAATGACATTCAAGAACGCGGCGGCCGGGCTTCCTCACGGAGGTGGCAAGTCGGTGATATTTGGCGACCCGGCCATGGATCCGGCCCGGAAAGAAGAACTCATACGCGCTTTCGCCTGCGCGATAGAACCAATAAGCGACTATATACCCGGACCGGACATGGGCA
>JAIVWI010000101.1:0-10935 GCA_048636595.1 Oceanospirillum sp.
CTACCCGGCACTACGCGGGCCGGCTGAGTGAGCCGGGCCGGGTCCATGTGTTTCTGAAATTGAAAGCAGGCAACCTCCTGGCGGCGCTGCCCGGGCGGCACACAGAAGACGTTCTGCGACTGATCGCCGATGTATATCCAGGCATGGAAGCAGCGAAAAATGTGATCCAGACCAGCTTGCAAAACGCGAACCCCGTGATCCATCCGGCAGTGAGCCTGGCCAATGCGGCACGCATCGAGGGAGATGGGGATTTCCTGTTTTACGAAGAAGGGGTGACAGATTCCGTGGGGCGGATGATTGAAGGCGTTGACCGCGAACGGATCGCAATCGGAGAAAGGCTCGGAATCAAAATCTACTCCGACCCGGAAATAGGCATACGCCAGGGATACATGCTGGAAAACAACTACGGCTCAGGCTATCGAAATGCGCCGGGGTTCCTTGGCATTACCGCACAGCCGCAACTCGACCACCGCTACATCAATGAGGATGTCGGATACGGCCTCGTCTTCATGTCGCGTCTCGCGAAACAGGTCGGCGTCGAAACTCCGACCATCGACGCCATAATCCAGGTGACATCCATATTGATGAACCGCGATTACGCGGCCGAAGCACTGCGCACGCCGGATTCATTGGGAATCGGGAATTTATCGGCGGAGCAACTTGGAAGTCTTTAAATCTGTACGCTGCTCAGGTGTTTGACGCACAGGAAGCCGGCGAAGTTGTACCACTGGAAAAAAGTTTCGACGGTGGAGAAGCCGTTTCTTCTGAACAGTTCAAGATTTTCATCCAGGCGGTAGGGGATCAACACGTTCTCCAGTGCCTCGCGCTTTTTTGAAATTTCCACTTCTGAATAATGGTTGCGGCGTTTGAAATCGTAATAAAAATCGATAAAGAGCCGGTTCATGTTCGAATCATTGGTGAGCACTTTGTCGGTCACAATCAGCACACCACCATCTGCCATGCCTTCGTAGATTTTGCGAATCAGCCGGTCCCGGTACAGGGGCCTGACAAACTGCAGCGTCCAGCAAAGTGTCACCACGCTGGTATTTTCAATTTCCAGGTCGTCGAAGTTCTCGTTGAAATCTCCATGGGAAAACACGATTCGGTCGCTGACGCCCGAATCGGCGGCATTGCTTTTTGCGCGGTCGAGCATCGGTTTGGAATTGTCGTAGCCAAGCAGCCTGATGCTTGAATCCAACACCCTGGCAAACCGGATCAGGGTCGTGCCGGTCGAGCAACCCAGATCAACTACCAGGGAACCGGGTGTGGCGAAACGCTGTGCGATTTCCTCGATCAGGCCTTGCTGCTCGAGGTAGAAAGGCACGCTGCGGGCCAACATGTCATCAAAGACACTGGCCACTTCCTCGTTGAATTGAAAATCACCACCCCTGGCGGCGGTATTGTCAAAGACTTCGTCTCGCGCCATTACATTCCACCGTCGGCCTGGCGTTCGATTTCCTCTTTCTTTTTGTCCAGCCCTTCCAGGTAATCCTGCTCGAAGTTTTTGGCCTTGTTCAGAGTCTGGATTTGTGGAGCGATAAAGGTCTCCTCCACGGTGAGTGCCGGCGGCTCCGGCCACCAGGCCCAGGCAAGCAAAATGATGACAATCAGTACGAGCAGGAAGCGCATGGCTATTCCGTGAATTATTGGTGCAATTATTCTAGCAGCTCTTTCTGGCTTGCCGCGCTGTCCTCGGCAGGCCTGCTTACCAGCGGGTCGATCAGCCGGATCTTCTTGCCGCCGAAAAAGACTTCCTTGAATTCACTGCGGCTCACCGAAACGTAGCGCTCGTTGCCGCCGACTTCCACTTGTGAGCCCTCCCGGAGCGCATAACCCGCATCATCGACACGCACGACCATGGTGGCTTTTTTTCCGGTATGGCAAATGGTCTTGAGCTCTTCGAGCCGGTCCGCCCAGGCAAGCAGGTAGTGGCTGCCCGGGAACAACTCACCCTGGAAATCGGTGCGCAGCCCGAAACAAAGCACCGGGATACTGAGCCGGTCGACCACTTCGCTCAGTTGATAGACCTGCTCCCGGGTCAGGAACTGGGCTTCATCGACCAGAACACAATGGATGTTCTCTTGCTCCAGCTGTTGTTTAACCCGGCTGAACAGGTCATCGTCACTCTCGAAGGCGATCGCTTCCGCCTCCAGACCAATTCGCGACTTGATCACACCGACCTTATGACGGTTATCCAGCGCCGGCGTGAACAGCAAGGGCTTCATGCCGCGCTCCCGGTAGTTATGCGCCGACTGGAGCAATACCGTGGTCTTGCCCGCGTTCATGGTCGAATAATAAAAATAAAGCTTAGCCATTGTCTTGCAGGAATTCGTGAACCAGGGCCAGGGCTTCCTGGCGCTGGCTGAGCGCCAGCAATATCAGCAGATCGCCAGGACGGGCCTGCTCAAGCGCCAGTTTGGTGGCGTCTTTCGGACCGGGGAACAGGCTGATGGAATCCGCGGGAATACCCTGCTGCAAGGCTGCATCGCGAATCACGCGGGGTACTTCGAACGGTTCACGGCCTCTTTCGTAACCCGGCAGATCACAGATTAACAGCTGATCGGGTTTCATCGAGCAAGCCGCCCGGGTCAGGTCACCGATATCCTTGTCCAGGCGATCACCCGCCTGCCCCATCAGCAGCACCACCCGCTCCGCCTCTATCTGAATGACCGTGTCAGCAAGCGCTGACATGCCATGCTCGTTGTGGGCAAAATCTACCAGGATGAGAATTCCTTCGTGTTCGAACCAGTTACCGCGCCCCGGATTATCTGTTTCATCACCACGAAATGCGGCGAGCCCATCCCGGATCGCTTTGTCTTCAATTTCCAGCACAATGGCGAGGGACATCGCGGCCAGCGCATTAGCGATGTTGTAGCGTACAACACCGCCCATGGCGGCAGGAATGTTTTCGACTGCCGCTACTTTTCGCTCACTCACCCCAGCCTCACGGCCACTTGCAGCCCACAGCCAGCCGTCTTGAAGATAGCAGGCCGTTGCTCCTTCGGACAGGGCGGCACGCATGACTGGATTGTCCGCATACAAACTATACCATACGATAGCATTGTCCAGTTTTGCCGCGTAGGCAACCACACCTTCGTCATCGGCATTGAGCACCAGGGGATCATCCCCTTGCAGCGCCCTGTGCACGATGAACTTGGCGGGAATCAATTCCGCCACCGTATTGATGCCGTACTCCCCGAGGTGATCAGCGGCCACGTTGGTGACCAGGACAGCATTGGCTCGCTCTATGCCCAGGCCCCGCCGCAATAAACCACCACGAGCCACCTCCAGCACGGCCATTTCCACGTCTCCCTGGCGCATCAGCATTCGGGCGCCACCCGTGCCGGAATAATCACCGGTATCGATCACCCTGTCGCCGACGCGGATGAAGTCGGTAGATGTCAGCCCTGCCCGGTAACCGGCGACCGCCATGATGGACGCGGTCATGCGTACCGTAGTCGACTTACCGTTGGTGCCGGTCACCAGCACTACCGGGATGGAATGAATGGTCTTCCAGTCGATATCATCGGGCGAAGGGAGGGAATCGGGCGTCCAGACCAGGGCGCCTTCACCATAGCCCAGCGATACCTCATCATCATCCCATAAAAAGGGTACTCCGTGATCGTGGGCCGCCTTCTGCAAGGCCAGCAGCGCCGGATTTCGTTCTTCATCGAACAATCGGTTGAGCCGTGGAAACTCCTCGTCAAAATCAGGGGCTTCACCCTCGCCGCATGCGTGCAAAGCGCTTGCCCAGGCCACTTCGTTCAACTCGCACATGGAATACAGCACATCGATTGGCGCGGAAATCAACAGGCTGGCGCCGCCGTCAAATACCCGGTAACAGGTTTTCTCATCCGGGTAGCCAACGGCATCCAGCCACTTCATGGCTGCCCTTTCCCAGGCCCGGATCACGGGTTCCGGCGGGCCTTCGATGGCGACGTCGATGATCGCGGCCGGCAAATCCCAGAACAGGTTGGCGCCGGTGAGCCGCCGGCTATCTTCCAGCTTCATTTTCATTCAATCAGAGTCTTCGTCCATTCTCGCGATGCGCACACCTCGCTCATCACGGATCAATTCGGCGCCCGGTTCCAGAGTGAAGGCTTCGGGATCTTCCTCGACAAAACTCTGTACGGGTTTTTCCACTTCGAAACCTCCGGATTCAACATCTTCCACCTGATATCCCACCACCTGCTTCCAGCAACGCTCGATGTTGTCGCCGAATATCACCACCAGGTCGCCTTCCCTGGCCATTTCGAGCGAAGCCTTGACAGCTTCGGTTTCAGCGGCGATGACCCGGATGGATTTATCATCGATTCCATTTTCCAGTAAACGGCTGCGCAACATCCGGGGTACTTCATCTTCTCCCCGGCCGCGGCGGTTGTCATCAGCTTTGCAAATATAGCAATCGAAATGGCCAGCGGCCGCGTCTGCGATCGCGAGGATGTCCTCGTCCCGCCGGTCGCCTGGCGCCGCCAGCACGCAGATCCGCCGCCTGCCAACTTCCAGGCGGTCCACCAACTGGCCGATGCTCTGGATGGCAGCCGCGTTATGGCCATAATCCAGGATGACGCGGAAGGGGTGTTCATCGAACACATTCATGCGGCCAGGGGCCTGGAATATGGTCGAGTTGAAGGTGCGCAGGCCATGGCGGATGTCATCCAGCGATTTGCCCATGCCAAATGCCAGCGCCGCGGCGAACATCGCGTTCTGCACATTGAATGTCGCCTTGCCTTCCATGGTGGCCGGAATCAGGTGCGTCCACAGCAATTGGAAATGCGTGCCGTTGTCATAAAGCGTGATCATGTCGCCGTTGATGCCCTGCTCCAGCACCATGGCGCGGCCGCCCGAGCGGATATGTTCTTTTACCAGGCTGTGCGCCGGGTTCATGGTGACATAACACAGGTTTTCAGCCTGCGTGTAATCGGCCATGCGCAGGCACAGCTCATCATCCGCATTCAGAATCGCCGTATCCCTGGCGACCTCGATCGGAATACGTTTCAGCTCGGCCAGCTGCTCCAGGGTATCAATGCCTCTGAGGCCAAGGTGATCCGAGGCTACGTTCAGGCAGGCGGATACATCACAACGCCGGTATCCGAGGCCGGCCCGCAGCAAACCACCGCGTGCCGTTTCCAGCACGGCGACGTCCACGGTAGGATCGCGCAATACGATATGTGCCGAGGTGGGACCGGTCATGTCCCCTTTCACGGTAAGCCGGCCGTCGATGTACACACCATCTGTGGAGGTCATGCCCACAGTATGTCCCGCGGTCTTGAGAATATGCGCCAGCATTCTCGCCGTGGTGGTCTTGCCGTTGGTGCCGGTGATGCTGGCCACGGGAATACGGCAGGGGGTGCCCGGCGGGAACAGCATATCCATCACTTTGCCGGAAACGTCCCTGGCTTCGCCTTCCGAGGGTGCAACATGCATACGGAAACCCGGGGCCGCGTTAATCTCGACAATGGCGCCGCCGATTTCCTTGTAGGACTTTGTGATATCGGAGGAAAGGAAGTCAACGCCGCCTACGTCCAGTCCAACCGCCTGCACGGCCCGCACGGCCATTTCACGATTATCCGGGTGCACGACATCGGTCATGTCGATGGCCGTACCGCCGGTAGACAGGTTGGCAGTGGAGCGCAAGAAAAAGACCTCGCCTTCCGTCAATACGGTCGATGAGTCATAGCCCGCTTTTTCCATCAGGCCCTCCGCCTGGTGATCGAGCTCAAGCCGGGTGAGGACTTTCTCGTGCCCGATACCACGGCGCGGATCTTCGTTCACCACATCAAGCAGTTCCTCGATGGTACTGCTGCCATCCCCCACGACGTGGCCGGGAACACGTTTGGCTACGGCTACCAATTCGTCATTGACCACCAGCATGCGATGATCCATGCCCTCGATGTAGCTCTCGACCAGCACGCTGCTTCCGCGTGCGTTTTCACGGGCAACCTGGTAGGCCAGGCTGACCTGCCCGTCCTCGGTGAGGTTGATCGAAACGCCCCGGCCGTGATTTGCATCCAGGGGTTTGACTACAACCGGGTAGCCTATGGTCCGGGCCGCACGCACCGCTTGCCATTCCGAGCGGACCAGCCTTTGCTGGGGCACAGGCAGGCCCAGATCCCTCAGCAGGTTGTGTGTGTCTTCCTTGTCACAGGAAATCTCTACCGCTATATGCGGGGTCTTGCTGGTGATCGTGGCCTGGATGCGTTGCTGAAATCTCCCGTGTCCGAACTGCACCAGGGAGTACTTGTTGAGCCTGAGATACGGAATTTCCCGTTCTTCCGCCGCGGAGACCAGCGAGGCCGTACTCGGGCCCAGTTCCTTGCGCTGCGCAAAGCGGATGAAGTCATCGCGTTCTTCGTCAAAATTGAAATCGTCATCGATTTCGCTGCTGAGCTCTTCCTTGAGCCTGTCCGGTAACAGGCTCAACAAAAACTGGCGGGCGATGCGCGCCGCTTCCAGGCCAACATCGCGCTGCTTGTACTGGAAGATCATGTTGTAGTGGCCTGTCGGCCCCATGCCGCGGGTTTTACCGAAGGAAACATCGGACCCCGCCATGTTCTGTAATTCGATTGCGGCGTGTTCCCAGATATGCGCCATCCAGGTGCCTTCATCCTCACGCAGGCGACGCAGAAACCCCCCGGCCTCACTGTAAGAGCATTGATGTTCCGCAAGGCCGGGCAAAGCATGCACCAGGGCGTCGATGAACCCTTCGCCCAGAGCGACAGACGGCCAGTCTTCCAGCACGCCGATATCGACCTGGTGGCGGATGACGGGAAAATGAGCGTAGAGACTGGGCCCTACGTAAACGTTGGTGGCAAGGATTTTCATTCTATCGCGACCTCTAAGTGTAGTGTCCTATATTATGTGACGATTAAGCGTGACGAGAAGGTATTAGCTGCAAGGCGGGTCTCGCAGGGAATGGCTGGGTCCTTCCCCAGAGGCGCAACACAGCAGATGATGCCTTCTCGTCGCGCCCGAAGGGAGCCCCACAAAAGCTCCAATCCTGCGTTACAGCCTTTGTTAAGGGGGCGGCCATTAACTGCAGGCTGCGCCTTGACTTGAATCTTTTGTGGGGCTCTTAATCGCCACATAATATAGGACACTACACTAAATCTGCTCCTTCACCGGCTGACACCGGCATTGCAATCTGTCATCCGCAGATCAGGAATCTTCCAGGTTGACGATGGCCTGCAGGGCAAGCATGTAACTTTCTCCCTGGAATCCGCTGATTACGCCCATGGCAATATCCGAAAAGTAGGAAATTTGCCGGAAGGGCTCTCTTGCCGCTATTGCCGACAGGTGAACCTCCACGAAAGGAATATTCACCGCCAGCAGAGCATCCCGCAAAGCGATGCTGGTATGCGTATAGGCAGCGGGATTGAAGATGATGTAATCGATCCTGTCGTTGGCCGCTTTCTGAATGGCTTCGACCAGCGCCCCTTCACTGTTGTTCTGCGCATAATGCAAATCATGACCACAGGCGCCTGCGAAGCGATCCAGTTCTTCCATGATTTCATTCAAGCTGCGATGTCCGTATCGCTCAGGTTCCCTGCTGCCCAGTAAATTCAGGTTGGGGCCATTCAGAACGAGTATGTTTGCCATGGAGACACCTTTGCGTCCGGGGTGAGGAAGTTTGCACGATTCGGTGCATTTTGTCCACCGTTCGCTACCGTATTACCGCAGATCGGGGCAATTTCAGAGCAGAGCCTTGATTTGCGCTTCCAGTTCTTCCTGGTCCAGAGCCCCCAGATAAGCCCACCTGACAATGCCATCGGCGTCCACCAGGACACTGTACGGCAACATGCCGGAACGGTTCCCATAGCGGCGGCCAACCAGCACCGAATCGGTCGAACCGACCAGGATCGGATAGTTGATGGCCAGCCCTGTTGCAAATTCTCGTGCCTTGCGCGCATCATCCAGCGCGATCCCCACCACCTGGACACCACGACCCGCATAGTTATGCTGCAACCGGGTCAGCATGGGCATTTCCTCGATGCAGGGTTTGCACCAGGTTGCCCAGAAATTAAGCAGCATGATTTTGCCGTCGAAGTCCGCCGCAGACACGGTTGCGCCATTCATGTCACCGAGTTCAAAATCCGGGCGGAGCTGGCCCAGCAAGTCTTCCAGTTGGTTGATAGCACGGGCCTCTGCCACAGGTGAATAGTCCTGCTGTCCTGGCTCCGGGCTGAGGATCATGGCCACGAAATAACCCCCCGATGCCGCCATGATGGCCACAGCGGCCATGATGATGATCTGTTTTCTCACTGGGCCGCGACGACTTTTTGCAGATGAGCGACAAACTTTTCGGGTGTGAAATAGCCCACCAGGCGGTAGGCGCGCATTTCCTCGCCCTGCCGGTTAAAAAACAGGATGGCGGGCGGGCCAATGATTCCATATTCCTTCATCAATCCCTGGTCGAGGTCGTCATTGGCCGTCACATCTGCCTGCAACAACTGCAAATGGCCAAACTGCGCCTGAACGCCGGCATCCCTGAAAGTATTTTTTTCCATGCGGATGCACTCGACACACCAGTCGGCGTAGAAGTCCAGCATGGCGCCCTTGCCGCTTGAACCCGCCTGTACCAACTCCTGTTCCAGGTCTTGCAACGACTTGATTCGCCGGAATTCTACCTGTTCACCGGTGGCGGTTCCCGCCGTTGACGCAGCAAAACGCTCCAGTGGCTTCAACCAGTAATCTCCGCCTGCGGCAGCGCCGACAATTTCCACGGCGCCCAGTACCAGCAACACGATTCCCAGGGACTTCCACAGCCGCTTCCAGCCCGAAACCCCGGCCTCGATCCGCTCCAGGGCGCCCAGGTAAATTCCACAGGCAATGGCCAGCATACCCCACAGCAACATGATCAAACCGCCTTCCAGGATCCGCTCCAGCATCCAGATGGCCACTGCCAGCATACCCACGCCGAACACAGCCTTTACAGCATCCATCCAGGCGCCGGCCCGGGGTACCAGCTTGCCCGCCGATACACCAAACAGGATCAAGGGCGCACCCATCCCCATGGACAATGCAAACAGGGCGGTTCCACCAAGCATGGCGTCGCCGGTTTCACCAATCACGATCAGCGCAGCCATCAGCGGCGGCGCCACGCAAGGCCCGACGATCAGTGCCGACAGGAAGCCCATCACGGCCACACCCCAGAGCTGCCCGCCTTGTTGCCGGTTGCTCGCCTCAGTCAGACGGGTCTGCATACTTCCGGGCAATTGCAGTTCGAAAAAACCGAACATCGAGAACGCCAAAGCGATAAAAATCAGGACAAACCCGCTAATGATCCAGGGGTTCTGGAAAGCCGCCTGGAGGTTCTGACCAAACAGGCCGGCCAGCACACCTGCAACGGTATAGGTAACGGCCATGGCCAGCACATAGACCAGGGAAAGCCAGAATGCCTTCATTGTAGTCAGGCTGTCTCCCTGGCCGGCGATGATGCCGGACAAAATAGGCACCATGGGAAACACGCAGGGGGTAAATGCCAGCAACAGCCCGGCTATGAAAAAGGCGAAAATGGCCCGGGTGGGGTTATCTGTCAAATAAAAGGCCAGGTGGTCCTGCTCGCTGACCGGGACCTCCACTGCTGGTGCTTTGACCTCCGTATCGACAGTAGAACCCTGTCCGGCATCAGTAGCCGGTTTTCCAATTGCCTCTGCAGCCGCAGGCATTTCGAATGTCACCGCACGCGACATCGGCGGATAACAGATATCACCGTCCCTGCAGCCCTGGAAATCGGCCTCCAGTGTGATGTTAACGGCCGGGCCGGCCGGGCGATTGAATTTCACGGGAATCTCGATCTGCCCGTAATAAACCGGCACGGACCCGAACTCCGGGTCGTCCTTTATCACGCCATCCGGCAGCGCGACTTCGCGGATAACGAAGCCATCATCGCCAATGATCCGGAAATCGAATTTATCCAGGTAAAGGTAATAGCCGGGTTGAACAGTGAAACGGACCAGTGCGGTGTCAGCACTTTCGCCAATCGACTCATAGACAAACGCTTGCTCAGGCGGCAAGGCCTGATCATTGGACAGACCAAAGACAGGATTCGCTTCACCCATCCCGGCGATCCCGGCCAGCGGATCTTCAACCAAACCGGTGAGCGGGCTGGGAGCGGCCAGGTCCTGAGGCAAACTGACCAGCAAAATCTGCTCAGTGGGGGGGTAACAGAGTACTTTTTCCCAACAGCCCTGGGAACGCACCTTGAGTTGCACCGCCTTCACACCCGGTGCAACGGAAACCAGGGGTATGGTGACCGTCAGGCTGTCGTGATATTTCTCAACGTCCTCACCCAGTAACTCGTCAAACTCGATTTCACCTTTTGGCACCCGGGCCTCGCCCAGCACCACGCCATCGCTGGCCGATGTGAACCGCAGAAATTTGTTGTTGTAAAGATAGTATTCGTCTTCGATCTTCCAGCTGACTTCCACCCGGTCCCGGCCTGGCGCCTGGGCGGATATAACAAACACGTCCTCGAAGTCCCGCACCTCGTCGAACTCAACGGCGGGCAACGCTGCCGACAGCAGCAAGCCGGATATTGCGATTAACATCGTCAGTAGTTTATTCATCATTGTTCTTTGACCGGTCTGTTTCGCACAATCATTCAGTTTTCCTAATCAGCGGTAGATAGACCGGATATCCGGCAGGATGTTCAACCAGCATTTCAGAAGAAGCATATAGTCCGCTAAAGACGCCAAAGACGCAAAATTTATTCAGAGCCGGGGTCAGACCTCAGTTTCTTGAACCACCTTGCAGTCAGCACCGCCGTGCCAGAAACTGAGCTCTGACCCCATTCGAGCGGGCGGAGCGGGTTCTGTTGTTGACAAGCCCTATAGAAATGGGCGGTAAATCAGACTGATACCGCTTCGCGCTCCGGACGAGGGGTCAGAGCACTTTTTCCTTGGGGGTTTTACCGAAAAGAAAGGCCTTTCCAGG
>JAIVWI010000102.1:0-10837 GCA_048636595.1 Oceanospirillum sp.
GTTATACTGTAGGAGCCCGCTTGCGGGCGAATTATTAGTGTGTGAAATTCGCCCGCAAGCGGGCTCCTACACGGCGATCGGCGCCCTGATTGCGGGGTGACATTGATAATTAACCAGTTCGAAATCCTCGTAACGAAAATCGAACAGGTCTTTTATTTCCGGATTCAGTTTCATCACCGGCAGCGGAAAAGTCTCGCGGCTCAACTGGGTTTGTACCTGGTCCATATGGTTCAGGTAAATGTGCACGTCACCGAAGCTGAGCACAAAGTCGCCTGGCTCCAGGCCCGATACCTGCGCGATCATCATGGTCAGCAGGGCGTAGGACGCAATATTGAACGGTACACCCAGGAAGACATCCGCACTGCGCTGATACATCTGGCAGCTCAAGCGTCCATTGGCCACATGAAACTGGAACATCATGTGACAAGGCGGCAAGGCCTGCAATCCGGCCGCCACGTTTTCCAATGGACTACGGGACTCGTCCGGCAGCACTGCCGGATTCCAGGCCGAAACGATATGCCGGCGCGAATCCGGCCGGGTCTGTAAATCACTGAGCAACTGCGTTACCTGGTCGATGTGCCGGCCATCCGGAGTGATCCAGTTTCGCCACTGGGAACCATATACGGGTCCGAGGTCGCCCTCTTCAGTGGCCCATTCGTCCCAAATGGTGACGCCATTGTCATTCAGGTAGCGGGTATTCGTGTCACCGCTCAGGAACCAGAGCAACTCGTGAACAATGGATCTGAGATGCAGTTTCTTGGTAGTCACGGCGGGAAATCCCTGGCCAAGGTCGAAGCGCATCTGGTAACCGAACAGGCTGATGGTTCCGGTCCCTGTACGGTCTGATTTACGGCTTCCCTTGTCGAGAATATCCTGCAGGAGATTGAGATAATTTTGCATATTTTTTTCTAAAATAATGTGCCAAAAATCCGGGGAAAATCAATCCGGGGCTTCAGCTCCGCGCCCGGCTTTACGATAGGCAAACGCCATGATAATTACACCGGCTGCGATCATCGGTGTTGATAAAACCATGCCCATGGTCAACCAGTCACCGGTGATGTAACCGATATGTACATCGGGTTCACGGAAGAATTCTGCCATAAAACGGAAACAGCCGTAGCCGATCAGGAACAGCCCCGAAACGGCAGCGGCAGGGCGCGGTTTTCTTGAGTAAAACGCCAGCAGCAGGAAAAGCAGAAAACCCTCCCCGAATGCCTGGTACAACTGGCTGGGATGACGTGCCAGGTGATCCAGTGAACCATTCGCCCAGGCCGCACGGAGTGCTTCAGATTGCCAGCCGCCTGCTTGAATGGAGTTGGGAAATATCATGGCCCAGGGCACGTCAGTGGTCCGTCCCCACAGTTCCCCGCCGATAAAGTTTCCGAGCCGCCCCAGGCCAAGGCCAACCGGTACCAGGGGTGCGGCAAAGTCCGCCACTTGCCAGAACGTTCTTCCCGTTCGCCGGCCAAACCACCACATGGCGACGATGACACCGATCAGGCCGCCATGAAAAGACATGCCTCCCTGGGTGATCTTGAATAAGAACAAGGGATCCTGCAGGAAGCTGTCCAGACTATAGAAAAATACATAACCAAGACGTCCGCCCAATACCACTCCAACCATGCCGTAGAACAGGATGTCACCCACCTCCTGCGGGCTCCAGCCCCACCAGGTCCTGTTTTTGGCCACCCAGTTTCCAGCTGCCCAGAAAAACAGGAAGGCCAGCAAATACATGATCCCGTACCAGTGCACGTCGAAAGGCCCCAGCGAAAAAACGACCGGGTCAATGGCGATAAAGGGATATTCAGGCTGCATTTGTGACGTGTAAAATCAGTTTCTTTGAAAGGCCGTGGCAGCATATGACAGCGGCTCAAGGGTAGCAAGTGCAAATGTAAAAGCTCCAACAAACCATCGAAACAGAATGTTCCGGGCGACAGGAGATGACTGGGTGAAGACTTTAGCCCACAATATGCGTCACAATTCGACACACATGCAAATTTCAGCAATTGAGAGGGTATCCGTGAAGATATTTTTTGCCATTTCCATGGCTTTGTTACTCACCGCCTGCGATCAGGATCGGGCGCCGGCAGCAACTCCAGACAAGCCACCACAATCAGAAGTCAGCCAGCCAACGCCAGCTCCAGATCAGGCCACGCAGGTAGAAGTTGACCGTTTCGCCGACATTCAGATTTTGACCTATGAAGTACCCGGCTTCGATGAACTTTCATTACAGGAAAAGAAACTGGTCTATTACCTGTCTCAGGCTGCTCTGGCAGGCAGGGATATCATTTACGATCAGAATTACGAGCACAATTTGCGAATTCGTAAATTGCTGTCTGCTGTCGTGTCATCCTACAGCGGCGACCGGGATAGCGAGAACTACACCAAACTGCTGGAATACGCCAAACGCGTCTGGTTTGCCAACGGCATACACCATCATGCTTCTTCAGACAAAATGCTGCCGGGTTTCACGCCCGAAGCCCTGGCCGAAATGGTCGGGCAAAGCGATGAATCGCAATTGCCCCTTGAGGAAGGCCAGACAAGCGAAGATCTCCTGGCGATTTTACATGATCCCATTTTTGATCCGGACACTGCCGCCAAGAAGGTAAACCTCAGTCCTGATATCGATCAATTACTTGGTTCTGCTACGAACTATTACCGTGACGTAACTGCGGCCGAGGCGGCTGCTTTCTACGCTGGCAAGATCGATATTGATCCGGAGCGCCCCGTCTCCTGGGGATTGAATTCCCAGTTGGCAAAAATTGACGGTAAGCTGGTCGAGAGAACCTGGAAAGTGGGCGGAATGTACAGCCCCGCCATCGAACAGATTTCCTACTGGCTCGAATTGGCGGCCACGGTTGCGGAAAATGATTTGCAGCGGGACTGGATTGAGAAACTCATTATTTATTACCAAAGCGGTGATCTGAAAGACTATGACGATTACAACATCGCCTGGGTTAAGGATACAGATTCGCGTGTCGACACGATTAACGGTTTTACCGAGGTATACGGCGATCCTCTTGGATATCGCGGGGCCTGGGAATCGATGGTCTCCATTCGGGACCTGGCCGCGACTCATCGCATTTCAACGATTGGCGAACAGGCTCAGTGGTTCGAAGACAATGCACCCATCATGGATGAGCACAAGAAAGAGAGCGTGGTCGGCATCTCTGCCAAAGTCATTACCGTTGTAATGGAAGGGGGTGACGCGGCGCCGTCAACACCGATTGGCGTGAACTTGCCAAACGCCAACTGGATACGCAAGGAGCATGGCTCGAAGTCCGTGACGCTGGGTAACATCATGGAGGCTTACGAGGTTGCCAAGACTGCCAGCGGACTGAGTGATGAGTTTGCCTATACCGAAGAGGAAAAAGAGCTGTCCAGGAAATACGGCGCCCTGGCTTCATTACTGGATACCGACTTGCACGAGGTGATTGGGCATGCATCGGGTCAGATTAATCCCGGCGTGGGTACACCAAAGGAAACACTGAAAAGTTATGCCTCAACGCTTGAAGAAGCACGAGCGGACCTGGTGGGCCTCTACTTCATCATGGACCCGAAACTTATCGAACTCGGTCTCGTCCCCTCGCTGGATGTAGGCAAGACTTCGTATGATTCCAATATCCGCAATGGACTCCAGCTTCAATTAAGACGCATTGAACCGGGCAACGATATCGAAGAAGCACACATGCGCAATCGTCAACTCATCGCTACCTGGACGTATGAAAAAGGTCTTGAAACCAACGTCATCGAAAAAGTCACCGAGAATGGCAAAACCTATTTCGTCATACGCGACTATGAGGCCCTGCGCGTGCTGTTTGGCGAGTTGCTGCGGGAAATTCAACGCATCAAGTCAGAGGGTGACTACCCTGCAGCCCAGGCGTTGGTTGAAACCTATGGCGTAAAAGTTGACCAGGAAATGCTGCAGGAAGTTCTCGAACGGATTGCCCCGCTCAATATCGCTTCCTATGCAGGGTTCATGCAGCCTCGCCTGATACCGGTCGAAGAAAATGGCGAAATCATCGATATCAAGATTGAGTACAGCGACGACTTTCCCGGGCAAATGCTGGAATATGAAAAGAAATATGCATTGCTGCCAGTGATTAATTAAGTTATCAGAAATGAATCGATTGCCTGAAGAAAGCAGTCTTTACCTGCTACAGCATGCTGAAAACCCGGTGCACTGGCATCCCTGGTGTGATGCAGCACTGGACGCTGCAAGGGAGAAAGATCGCCCCATTTTGCTGTCCATAGGTTACAGCGCCTGTCATTGGTGTCACGTGATGGCTCACGAGTCATTCGAAGATGAAGAGACCGCCCGCCTGATGAACGATTTATTCATCAATATCAAGGTGGACCGTGAGGAGCGGCCAGATCTGGATCGAATCTATCAGTTGTCACACCAGTTATTGACAGGGCGCGGCGGTGGCTGGCCGCTGACCGTGTTCCTCGACCCGGTCGAGCACATTCCGTTTTTCGCGGGCACCTACTTCCCCCCGGAACCGCGATATGGCATGCCCTCATTCCGGGACCTGCTCTCCCGTGTCCGCCAGTGGTACGACCAGAACCGCGACGAAGTTATGGGACAGAACAGTAAACTGCGCGAAGCCATAACAGCCATTAACCAGCCCATGGTCACTTCAGGCCCTGAGGCAGCAGGGAATCGAGAAGTAGTAATCCTGGAAGCTGCAACCCAACAGCTGCTTTCCAGGCATGACCCGGTAAACGGCGGTTATGGGGATGCTCCCAAGTTTCCCCAGGCGCCATTGCTCAGTGCGGTAAGCGCTCTGGGCAGCCATGCCTCTGAAACAGGCGGCGCACTCCTGGCGAAGAGCCTTGAGTTCACCCTGGAAACCATGGCTCGCAGCGGTCTGAGGGACCACCTCGACGGCGGGTTTTTCCGTTACTGTGTCGATGCCACCTGGACCATCCCGCATTTTGAAAAAATGCTTTACGACAACGCCATGCTTCTGCCCCTTTATGCCGAAGGCGCAAAACGCTGGAACAGTCCGGTCATGAAGGAGGCAGCAGAGGGAATCGCAAGCTGGCTCCAGGCGTCCATGCGTCATGAAACCGGAGGGTATTCGGCCAGCATCGATGCCGATGCAGGTGGCGAGGAAGGCAGCTTTCATGTCTGGCACAAAGATGAAATTGGTGAATTGCTGCCGGAACCCTCACGGCAAATATTTTGCAAGAGTTACGGTCTGGACCAGGCGCCGAATTTCGAGGGCAAGGCCTGGCACCTGGTCAGACAGCGCTCTGTGGGGGAGCTTGCAAAGGCTTCCGGTGATTCCGAACTGCTTATTGAGCAGGCACTGGAAAAAGCCCGTTCGGTGCTGGTTTCGGTCCGTGAAAAACGGGTGCACCCGGCACTGGATAGCAAGCGGCTCACATCGTGGAATGCGTTATTGGCGGAAGGTTTTGTGCGCGCGGGACGGGCCCTGGGCCGGGATGACTGGCTGGAGTCAGCTGATCAAATCATTCAGTTTATTTACCGCGAGGCCTGGGATGGTGAACGCCTGTTCGCAGTCTACAACGCAGGCGAGGCAAAATTTGAGGCCTACCTGGACGATTACGCCTGGCTTCTCAATGCCATCATGCTGTTTTTACAGGCCAGATGGAAAGACGAGTACCTGCACTTTGCAACACTGCTTGGTGATGCACTGCTTACCCGCTTTCAGGACCCGGAGCATGGCGGTTTCTTCTTTAGCGATGCGGCCGTGGAAGTCCCGATTGCCAGGAGCATGATATTCCAGGACGATGCAACACCGGCGGGCAATGCCATTGCCGTCAGTGCATTACAGAAACTGGGCGTTTTGACCGGAGAGCTTGAGTATACCGATGCTGCGCAACGCTGCCTGGCTCGCGGCATGGATTTACTCGGGCAAAGCCCCCTGGCCTGCGCCAGCCTGCTGCCAGTGCTGCAGGAGTCGGTGAATCCGCGGCCCCACATCATTATTTCAGGAACAGACGCCCGGCAATGCGAAGAACTGAAACAATGGGTAAGCACCGGCTATCAGGTAGACTGCTACGTGATTGGCCAGGCAAAAGACTCATTGCCCGGAATTCTGTCAGAATACCGTTCCAGTGAGCCAGTAACCGCGTGGGTCTGTCATGGCATGCAGTGTATGCCGCCGGCGGAGTCGCGCGAAACGCTTGAACAACGACTGGAAGAAGCAGGCGGTTCCCGGCATCGGGACGGGACAGGCCCAAAATAAACTGAAGGGACAAGATTGCCGGGATAAATATGCTGGAACTCGCACTCCCCAATACACACGCACTGGCCGTGATGATATTGATCTTCGGCGCCCTGGTCCTGTTCACCCGAGAAACCATTCCACTGCAGACAACAAGCCTGGTGGTACTGGTCACCATTACCGTCGGCTTTACACTGTTCCCATTCGAAGCAGATGGCAAGGTACTGCAGGCCAGCGATTTCTTCCTTGGATTCGGCAACAAGGCCCTGGTTGCGGTTTGTGGACTGATGCTGGTTGGCCAGGGCCTGATCCGCACCGGTGCGCTGGAACCAGTCGGCCGTTTCCTGGCCAGGCTGTGGCGCAGGGCTCCGGCCGTTTCCCTGTTATTTACCATCCTGATTACCGCGATACTGAGCGCTTTCATCAATAACACCCCTATCGTCGTTTTGATGCTTCCCATTCTGATCGGTGTTTCAATGCGAACCGGCGCTTCACCTTCCGGAACGCTGATCCCGATGGGATTTGCCAGCATCATGGGCGGCATGGCGACCACCATTGGCACATCAACCAACCTGCTGGTGGTCAACGTGGCCGCTGACATGGGCATGGATGAATTCAGCATGTTCGATTTTCTTGGCCCCGCGGTCATTGCCGGATTTTTTGGGGCAATTTACCTGTGGCTGGTCGCGCCCCGGTTGATCCCCGAACGCCAGCCACCGATGAGTGGAAAAGTTTCCCGGGTCTACACTGCCCAGATCAGGCTGGACAAGGGCAGCCCGGTGGTCGGAAAAACCCTGGCGGAAGCCATCTTGAGGGCCGGTGAAGGCATCAGGGTCGAAACGGTTCAGCGCGGACAAGGCGTGTTCATTAATCCGCTGCCCGACGTCAGACTCAAAGAGGGTGATCGCATCACAACCAGCGATACGCAGAGCAATCTCAGGGAATTTGCAAGAATCCTTGGCGGCACATTGTTTTCCGGTGACCATGCTGTCGACGCAGCACACCCGCTCAGTCACGAAGGGCTGCAGATCGCCGAAGTGGTAATCACGCCCGCTTCCAGGCTCAGCGGTGTACGCATCGGTGATGCCCGGCTGCGCTCCCGATACGGTCTCCGGCTGCTTGCATTCAACCGTTTCGAGGGTTCGCAGGAGCGCAAATCGCCCGGGCTGGATGAAATGCAGTTGAGGTCGGGCGACGTGTTGCTGGTCCAATCTACACCGGAAAACCTGTCCGAACTCAAGGAAACAGCGGACTTCCTCGTACTGGATGGCAGTATCCAGTTGCCCAGTACCCGCAAAGCCCCGATTGCCCTGGCCACCATCCTTGGCGTCGTACTACTGGCTGCCCTGGACGTAATGCCCATCGAAGTGAGCGCAATACTGGGTTTCCTGGTACTGATGGTGACCGGGTGTCTGAACTGGAAAGACGCCATGAACGCGCTCAGCTCGCAGGTTATCCTGATCATTGTCTCATCACTGGCCATGGGCGCTGCATTGCTCAAGACCGGCGGCGCCGATTACCTGGCGAAGCTATTCGTCTACATTACATTCGGCGCGCCTCCGTCCGTCGTGCTGGGCGGCCTGATGCTGATGATGGGCATCCTGACCAATATTGTTTCCAACAACGCGGCCGCGGTGATCGGAACGCCCATCGCTATCGGAATTGCCCAGCGGCTGGGGATGCCGCTGGAACCCTTTGTGCTGGCCGTGCTGTTTGGCGCCAACCTCAGTTTCGTCACACCGATGGCCTACCAGACCAATATTCTTATAATGAATGCCGCCGGCTACAAGTTCAGTGATTTCGTACGCGTGGGTCTGCCATTGGCCGTTGGTCTGTGGATCGTACTGACACTGGTGCTGGTGTGGGCCTATGGCATTTAAGTGCTCCCCAATGTAAGAGGCCCCTTGGGGCCGATTCGCGCGCAAGCACGCTCTTACATGTAAGAGGTCCCTTGGGGCCGACCGCTCTGGAAAGTCGCGCGCAAGCACGCTCCCACAGAGTTTAAACAATCAACCTGAGACAAATAAGAACTATGAAATCAGCTTCCTCACAAACTGCAGTCATCCGCACAGGCCCGTATCCCGAACTGACCTGGGCAGCGATCCTGATCGGTTATTTCCTGGGCACCCTGATCGCGATCAGTATCGGATACGCCTCCCTGATCCTCGGCTTTTCCATCGAGGGTTCTGAATTGGCGGCGATCCTGGGTTTCGGCATACTTCGCGGCATCCTGCGCCGCAACAGCATCATCGAAAACAATATCGTGCAGACGATCGCCAGCGCGGTGAACGGTGCGTCCGCCGGTATGATGTTCTCGGTACCCGCTATTTTCATTCTCGGATACGGCACTGACTTCAACCCGGTTCTGCTGACTTTCGGCGCCATTGCCGGGGCGTTCCTGGGCATCGGTTTCATCATTCCGCTGCGCAAACAGATGATTGACTACGAACGGCTGACTTACCCCGGCGGTGTCGCCGTAGCCACGATCCTGAAATCGCCCGGCGCCGGCATTCACAAGGCCATGTTGTTGATCGGGGGAGCGCTGCTCAGCGGCGGCCTGCACGCCGTCAGCCAGGCAAGCGGCGTGGACAACTGGGATCTCGGTGGCCTGATAGGCGTGCCGGAATACATGAACGGCATCTGGTACCTTTCCCTGCTGACCATCGGTGTGGGTTATATCGCGGGTAAAGGCGGTGTGGCCTTCATCATCGGTGGCTATGTCTGTTACTGGTTTCTGGCGCCGATGCTCTCCGGCCTCGATATGTTTCCAGTCGATCCGGCCACCGGTGCAATCACCAGCGAACCGAATGCCCTGCGCCTGTTACTGTTCCGGCCGGTCGGAATCGGCATGCTCATCGGTGGCGCGATTGCAGGCGTGGCCCTGGCTTTCCCGATGATCGTCAGCGCCATTCGCAGCATGCAAAACGCGGCAAAATCAGAAGCCGCCATGTCGCGGGATGAAATGCCGATCAAACTGCTGTATGTCGCGATTGTCGGCGCAGCGGTATTGCTGGCGGTAATGGCAGTACTGTCAACCGAAAAAATGGGCCTCGGGCGTGGCCTGGCGATGGCCGCGGTCGGTACACTCTGGGTGTGGATTGCCGGCGTGATCCTCAGCGAAGCCATCGGCCGGACCAACTGGTCGCCGCTATCGGGCATGACCCTGATCGCAGTGACCCTGCTGATTCTCATTTCCAGCGGTCTGGATGACACCAAAGCCGCCATTGTGTCCGCCGTCATGGTGGGCGCGGCGGCCTGCGTGGCCATGTCGCAGGCAACCGACCTCATGCTGGATCTCAAGACCGGCTACCTGGTCGGCGCCACGCCCAGGAAACAGCAACTGGGGCAGTTCATCGGTGCGTGGCTCGGACCCATCGTGGTGATGACGCTGATTTTTGTACTGAACGAAGCCTATGTGCTGGGCAGCGAAAAATTGCCTGCGCCACAGGGCCAGGCACTGGCCAGCATGGTCAACGGCATCATGGGCGGTGATGTCCCTGCCGCCAAGTACCTGGCGGGCGCCGGCCTGGGCGCCATGCTGAGTATTTTCCAGCCGGGCCTCGGCATCACGGTGGGACTGGGTTTCTACCTGCCGTTCAATATCGTGCTGACCTATAGCATCGGCACACTTTTGCGGGTCGTCAGCGACCACAAGATGGGGCAAACCTTTTCTGAAAGTGTCGGTATCCCCGTGGCAGCAGGTTTTATCGTCGGTGAAGCCCTGGTTGGTGTGGGTTTCGCAATTTCCATGATCCTGAAGGCAGTGTAATTATGAAAACAATCGCATTATTACTGGTATTCGGAGCCTTTCTTGCCGGCGCATTTATTTCCGTGCTCGATCCACGCGAAGTCAACTGGTCGTGGCTGGTGCCAGTGTTACTGATTGGCATCATCGGTCTGTGGCTTGCCCGCAAAGTGCACCACGAAGAAGCACACGCCGGACACAAGCTTGCGGGAAATATGGATCTGCTGGCTAAAAGCCTGGACAACATCCTGGCCAGGCTGGAGCTGATCAACAACAACAAGGAAGAATTACCTACTTACGAAGCGCGTTTCGAAATCGACCGCCTGTTTCGTGAAGAACTGAACACTTTCGCCGATGCAAGGGAGAGCATGATCCATGTGTTCGGGATGCAGAATTATGCGGACGTGATGAGCAATTTCGCCGCTGGTGAGCGCTACATCAACCGTGTCTGGTCAGCGTCGACTGACGGTTACGTGGATGAGGTCAATCTCTATCTTGGCCGGGCGCTGGAACAGTTCCGCGAGGCGCACGAACATTTTCACGCTCTCAAGTCAAAATTTGCCGGGGAGACAGTCAATCACCACGGAGTGTGAGTCAGCAGGTCGGTTTCCGGCTCTCCGAAAGTCTTGCAGGCCCACGCGACCCGCTTCTCGTGGGTCTGATCCAAGGTTTCCAGTTCATCGACGGCATCCAGACGCTCGCATAAGCCCCGGCGGTTCGCAATCTGGATATTGAGGCCCGGCCGTGCGTTCAGCTCGAGGATCAGTGGCCCCAGGTCCCGGTCCAAAACGATATCGACGCCCAGGTAACCCAGCCCTACCGCTTCATAGCATCTGGCAGCCATCGAGACAATACGGCTCCAGTGTGGAATCCGGAATCCTGCAACTGCCGAACC
>JAIVWI010000103.1:0-10819 GCA_048636595.1 Oceanospirillum sp.
TCATCAAGGACAAAGTGGTCGCCATTAACTTTATTTATACCACCTGCCCCGACACCTGCCCTTTAGAGACGGCGCAACTGGTGCAGGTACAGAATATCCTGGGCGACCGGATGGGCAGGGAAGTTTTCTTTTACTCCATCACGATCGATCCTGAAAACGATACCCCGCCTGTACTCCAGCAGTACCGGGAGCGGTTTGGGGCGCGTTGGACATTTTTGACCGGTGACAAGGCGGATATTATCGAGTTGCGCAGGAAACTCGGCTTGTACATCGAGGAAATCCAGGACGGCTCCAACAATCACAATGTGAGCATGATCATCGGCAACCAGGCCACGGGCCGCTGGATGAAACGCTCTCCCTTTGAAAACACCTATGTACTGGCCGATCAGTTGGGTAACTGGTTAAACGGATGGAAAGGCGCTCAGCAGGAGAGAAACTATGCGAGTGCGCCAAAGTTGCGCAGTATTCCAAGGGGCGAACAACTGTTTCGCACCCGCTGCGCGAATTGTCATTCTGTCACCGGTCATGAACAAGAGGGCGCTTTGGGACCCGATCTGTTGGGTGTCACCCGGCAGCGGGACAGGGACTGGCTCCTCAACTGGTTGAGAGCACCAGACCAGATGCTGGCAAAGAAAGACCCTGTCGCGATGGCGCTGTACGAAAAATACAACAAGCTGGCCATGCCCAATATGCGTTTGAATCAGCAGGATGCAACCGCGCTCATCTCCTATATCGATGAGGAAACGCAAAGGCTGGCAGGGACACCCAAACAACAAAATCCAGGGTCATCCGTGACGGAATCATTTACCGTCAGCCGGGAAGATCCGGCAGGTGATGTGGTCGCAATCACGAACGCCTGGGTTCGGGAAACGGACTCCAAAGCAAAGGTAAATGCTGGATATATGACGCTGCTAAATGCGGGACCAGAGGAAGTGACCCTGGTAAAAGTTGAAAGCGACTCCTATGAAATGATCGAAGTGCATGAAATGGCGGCAGTCGATGGCCTGATGGAGATGCGCGAAGTCACTGACATGATTATCCCGGCAAACGGCCAAATTCAGCTTAAACCCGGCGGCATGCATTTAATGTTGAAGAAGCCGCATCGACACCTGACCACGGGCCAGAAGGTCGACATGACCCTGACTTTTAAATCAGGCAAAAAACAATGGGTGTCAGTCCAGGTTGCAGCCAGGTGAGCGGCTGCAACGATTAGCGCAAAAAATCCATAAAATATTCCATTTCACGGCGATGCTCTGCATGATGGTAGTTATATTCCCATTCAGAGCAAATTGACATGATTGACCTGTACACATCTCCAACACCCAACGGCCGCAAGATCTCCATCATGCTGGAAGAAATCGGCCTGGACTACACCGTGCACAACATCAACCTGGGTCAACAGGAGCAAAAGCGCCCGGAATTCCTGGCGATGAACCCCAACGGCCGCATCCCGGTGATCGTGGACCGCGATAATGACGATTTCGTCGTATTCGAGTCCGGCGCGATTATGCTCTACCTGGCTGAAAAAACGGGCCAACTGCTGCCGCAGGAAGAAAAAGCCCGCTCACGGGTGATCCAGTGGCTGATGTTCCAGATGGGCGGCCTCGGCCCGATGATGGGCCAGGCCAATGTCTTCGTTAATTACTTCGACGAAAAAATTCCTGCCGTCATTCATCGCTACCAGCACGAAAGCCTGCGCTTGCTCACCATACTCGATGGGCAACTCGCCGGACGGGATTACCTGTGTGATGAGTACAGCATTGCCGACATCGCCAACTACTGCTGGGCCATTGGCTACGACTGGGCCCAAATCGACATCGACGGCCTGGACCACCTGGATGCCTGGCTCGACCGGGTGGAAGACCGCCCGGCCGTCGAGAGGGGGAAAAACATCCCGAGACCCGGCACCAGCAGCGAGATCAAGAAAGCCGGGGCAAGTATCATCATCCGCTAGCAACTCATCCGGTTTTTCCAGTCGAGCTCAATCAGGGCGGAGTAATGCCCTTTACTTGACGTATGACTTGGAAACCAACTGCAAGAAATGTAAGACTAATGATGATTCTTCGCCCGGAACAAGACTGAGAATGGAAATCGAAATCAGTTCACAGTTATCGGTCACCGGGTTTGACCGGCGATTGTTACGCATGATCATGCTTCATGTCGGTAACCCGCGCGTGACCCTGCGCCTGTGGAATGGTGAGGAGTTCTCAGTGTCGGACGGCGAGCCGGTTGCTTGTATTGAATTCCGCCAACGCCGGGTACTTTTCGAACTGATCGCATCGACCTCTGTCGGTTTTGGCGAATGTTACAGCAAGGGTCTGATCGAAATTCATGGCGATATCCTGGCGCTGGCAAATGAAATTGGCGCTGCCTTCACCCGCCAGCGCGACCGCGGCTATTGGTGGCATAAATTTCGTTCACTGCTGACTTTGATCCGGGCTAACTCATTGACCCGGTCCAGGCACAATGTCCATCATCACTATGACCTGGGCAACGACTTCTACAAACTCTGGCTCGATGAGCGCATGCTCTATACCTGCGCCTATTACGAGGACGCAGGCGCCAGTCTTGCCGAGGCGCAAGTCGCCAAGCTCAACCATGTGTGCCGCAAGCTGCGTCTTGAGCCCGGGCAAATGGTTATCGAGGCCGGTTGTGGATGGGGGGGGCTGGCGCTGCACATGGCTGAGCACTATGGCGTCCGGGTCAAGGCGTACAACAACTCCCGCGAGCAGGTGGTCTACGCCAGGCAGCAGGCATCGCTCAGGGGTTTGACTGACGAGGTGGAGTTTGTCCTTGACGATTACCGGACGATTGATCAGCAATGCGATGTATTTGTTTCCGTGGGCATGCTCGAGCATGTCGGCCTGAGAAATTACCGGACCCTCGGCGACATCATCAACCGCTGCTTAAAGCCCGATGGCCTGGCCCTGATTCACTCGATCGGACGAAGTCATTCGCGCCCCCCCGATCCGTGGCTTACGAAGCACATATTCCCCGGAGGCTACATTCCCAGCCTGGGTGATATGACCGCAATATTTGAACCGCACAAGTTCTCAGTCCTCGATGTAGAGAACCTTCGCCTTCACTATGCCCGTACCTGCGCCGACTGGCTGGAGAATTTTGAGGCAGTCAGCGATCAAGTCGGTGAAATGTACAGCGAGGAGTTCGTGCGGACCTGGCGTCTGTATCTCGCTGCTTCCTCAGCCGGTTTCCAGTCGGGTACCTTGCAACTCTACCAGGTGCTGTTCGCACCAGGTGGCAATAACAACGTGCCGTGGACCCGCCAATACCAGTACGAGCCCAAGTCAGGGACCAACTGAGGTGGAGCACCTTGACGTCCTCGTGGTGGGCGGCGGGCCGGCTGGATCAACACTGGCCTATTACCTGTCCGGTTCCGGGCTCAAAATCGCCGTCATGGACAAAGAGGATTTCCCCCGGCAAAAAGTCTGTGCCGGCTGGGTGACGCCGGCCGTCATGCAGGAATTGAATATTGACCTTGAAGACTATGCCAGGGGGCGTGAATTACAGGCAATTCATGGTTTTCGCATAAGCCAGCTTGGACAAAAGCAGGTGCAATCCCACTACCGTGGCGAGCCGGTCAGTTACGGTATTCGCCGGATCGAATTTGATGATTATTTACTGCGCCGTTGCGGCGCTGAACTGATGTTGAACCAGGCCTTCAAAAAAATGGATAAAACACAGCAGGGCTGGTGCGTGAATGATGCCATTGAAACAAAACTGGTCATCGGCGCCGGTGGTCATTTCTGCCCGGTCGCACGGGCAATCGGTTCCAAAGGAGTCAGTGAGCTGGCGGTCGCCGCACAGGAAATTGAATTCGAAATGAATGCGGCGCAAAAAGCGCAATGCACGGTTGAGAAAGACATTCCGGAATTGTTTTTTACACCTGATTTGAAGGGCTACGGCTGGGTGTTCCGCAAAGGCGACTATCTGAATATTGGACTCGGGCGCGAGGATAAACACAAATTATCCGTCCACGTGACCCGTTTTTGCCAGTATCTCAAACAGCAAGGAAAAATTCCGCAGGACACGCCGGAAAAAATGAATGGCCATGCTTACCTGCTGTATACGCACGCGGTTCGGGACATGGTGGGGGACCACGTCCTGCTTATCGGTGACTCAGCTGGCCTTGCCTACCCAAAAAGCGGGGAGGGAATACGTCCCGCGGTCGAATCAGCGATGCTGGCGGCACGGATTATTCGCCAGTGTGACGGTGATTATCAAGCATCCAGCTTGCAGCCGTATAATGAATTAATGGAACAACGCTTCGGCCCGCGCCAACCCGGACCGGACCTGGTGGAGCGATTGCCCCTGCCGGTCAAACAGATGTTTGCCAGGCCGCTAATGAAGACTCACTGGTTTACCAGGAAAGTGGTTACGGATAAGTGGTTTTTGCAGTCGTGCCAGGCGCCTTTGGTCCAGGAGCCGGATACCGGCAGCTAAGCCACGGCCCGATTGATTACAAACCTGCCTTGCCTCAGAATCAGGCCTCAAGCTAACAAGGAAAAGCCCAACAATGCTCCCACCCCGCCCGACACCCCTGCTGCTGGTACTGCTGATCCTGCTCACCGCCTGCGCGGGCAGTCAGCCAAATCAGCCCGAAGCGCCGCAATTCCGCCATGACATCCAGGGCCAGGCGACACCCTGGACGCACAGCAACTTCGATAACGAAGAGGCCAAGTTCACTTTCGCCCTGTTCTCTGACCTGACCGGCGGGGAGCGCGAGGGCATTTTCGAAGTCGCCGTCGAGCAACTCAACCTGCTGCGGCCCGAACTGATCGTCAGTGTGGGAGACCTGATCGAGGGTGGAACCGCGGATCGTGAACAACTCGCCCGCGAGTGGGATTCGTTCGACCAGCGGGCCGGACGCGCCCGTGCACCGGTCTTTCGCGTGGGCGGCAATCATGACCTGACCCACCCGGAAATGTGGAAGGTCTGGGATGAACGCTACGGCCAGCGCTATTACCACTTCATCTACAAGGATGTCCTGTTCCTGGTGCTGGACACAGAAGACAACCCGCCCGATATCCAGAAGCAGATCTTCGATGTTCGCGCCGAGGCCATGCGCATCGTTGCCGTCAAGGGCTGGGGTGTATTTGAAGAAACGGGGTACGGCCAGTTGACCGAACGCAAGAGCGGGCGCATCGGTGTGGAGCAGGCGGCCTATTTCCGGCAAGTGATCGCACAGAACCCGCAGGTGCGCTGGACCTTCCTTTTGATGCACAAACCGGCCTGGGAGCGCCCGCAGGAAGAGCGCTTTTCAACCATCGAGGCCGCACTGGCCGGGCGCCCCTACACCGTGTTTTACGGCCATGTCCATTCTTACCTGCATGAGCAGCGTCACGGCCGGGACTACATCCGCCTGGCCACCACCGGCGGTGTTCAGAACGCCAACAAGGAAATGGCCATCGACCACGTCACGCTGGTGACCGTGTCCGAAAATGGCGTGGATATCGCCAACCTGCGCATGTCAGGCATCTTCGACAAAACCGGGAAGATTCCGCTGGACGGGGAGGAGCTTTGTTTTAATATTGCGGAGTGCGGGATTGCTGAATAAGCTGCTTGAAGCGCTACCGGCTGTCGAATGGATCTACTTTGTTCTGGCGATAATCACCTTTTTATCGCTGTTCTTCATTACTGCTCCTTACGGCCGGCACAATCGTCCTGGCTGGGGTTTGCAAATCAACGCTACCCTGGGCTGGATGGTGATGGAAACCGTGGCGCTGGTTGCGCTGCCGTTACTGGTCGTGGTTTTCGGCAAACCCCTGGATGCCGTCAGTACCGTGTTCCTGGCGATGTGGTGCGGCCACTACCTGTATCGTTCTTTTGTCTACCCGCTTCAACGCCGGCCTTACAGCCGGAATATGCCCTTGCTGGTGGTGTGCCTCGCCATCTTTCATAACCTGCTGAGTGCTTATATCAATGGTATTGACGTCTTTGCCGTCAGGGCGCCTTATCCCGCCCAGTGGCTTTCCTCATGGCAATTCGTAGTGGGCATGGCGCTATTTGTTGCTGGTATGGGTATTCACATTCACTCCGATGCGGTGCTGCTGAAAATTCAAAAACAAAACCGGGGCTACCAGGTTCCCCACAGCGGCCTGCATCGTTACCTGGCGTCACCGAATTATTTCGGGGAGATTCTTCAGTGGACGGGTTGGGCGCTGGCGACCTGGTCGGTGGGCGGGGCGCTGTTCGCCTTTTTCACTTTTTGCAACCTGGCGCCCCGGGCCGTCCGTCATTTGCAGTGGTACCGGCAGCAGTTTGGTGATTATCCCGGGACCAGGAAAGCGATTATTCCGGGCGTGTGGTAGGCGGGCAGATGCAAAAATCAAAATCAATGACGATGGCCGGCAAGACCGTGTTGATTACCGGCGGCAGTGCGGGCATTGGAGCAAGCACAGCCACCCGCCTGGCGGAGTTGGGGGCGCAAGTAGTTGTAAGCTGCCGGGACATCGAGAAAGGGAGGCGATATTTTGCAGACCATGCGCCAGTGGCAAATATCGATATTTTGCCGCTTGAATTGGGCAGCTTCTCATCAATCCGGACGATTGCGGCCCAGGTGCTGAGCCGTTATCCAAAAGTCGATGTACTGATTAACAATGCCGGAATCCTGCCCGTGGAATATTCGTTTACCGAAGACGGCTATGAATCAGCATTTGGCGTCAATTTTCTGGGTCATTTTTTACTGACCCAGTTATTGCTGGACCGCTTGATCGCATCAGCGCCTGCGAGAATCATTCATGTATCATCCACGGCCCACACTCGTGCAATACCGGACCTGGAGGCATTCTTTTCCCCTGCAAAAGAGCAGGAAAGGAAATTCCGGTGGATGAAGCACTACAGCCAGAGCAAGCTCGCCAATATTCTCTATTCCAACTGGCTTGCCGAACAACTGGACGGAACCGGTGTAACTTCCAATGCCCTGCACCCCGGCCTGGTCAATACCGAAATTATTCGAGGATTTCCCCGCTGGATGGAGTGGGGCTGGCGGTGGATAAGCAAAACACCCCGGCAGGGCGCGCAAACATCCGTGTACCTGGCCAGTAATGAAGAGTTGGATGAGCTGACCGGGCTTTACTTCGTGAACTGCAAACCGGCAAAGACGGCCAGCTTTGCTGAGGATACTTCTTTAGCCCGGGCGCTATGTCAGCGCAGCCTGATCGAAGTTGGCCTCCAGGGCGCATAACGTGTATTAAACGATTTTCGACCAGACACACAAGATCAGATTGCATCGTCTGGATATCCACAATAGGCCTACTGTGAACTAAATGGCACTGAAATAAATACCTCACGAGTATTCGCTTACTGGCCACAACCGGGCATAGCCAAACTCTGACTGGGTGGTTGATCTCCGCCCTCGACCCATTAATGCAATAGCATGTACATCACGCAATAGTATTCCGTTATCACAGCAATCCAGGGGAATGTTTCTGGCCTCGGATCCATTACATCCCCTTGCTTACAGCCAGGCTCGTCGGGCAACGTCTAGACCGTGTTCTGGCTTCTGTCCCGCGATTTTTTTCAATTTTTCATGGTCACAGATGCTGACCTGTTTACGGCCTACTCGCAGTACTCCGTCATTCTGGAAACGTGACAGTACCCGGCTGATAGTCTCTGGGGCCAGCTTCAGATAGCTGGCAATGTCATATCGTGACATAGCCAGGTGGAGTTCACTGGCAGAATAGCCACGGCGATAAAAGTTTTCGGAGATTGATATCAGAAACAGCGCAACGCGCTCATCCGCACTCGGTTGCCCTGCTGTGGATTCAAGCTCACTGATACGCGAACTCATGACACGGAACAGTTCGGCTTGAAGTTTCGGTAAATGGCGCATCATACTGGAGACTGATTCAATGGTCAGCCTGCAAACCGCGCTGGTTTCGAGCGCAACGACATTGGTCCGTTGCCGGTGAGCATGAATGGCATCCAATCCGATAACATCACCTGGAAAAGCGAATTCCAGAACTTGTTGTTTGCCTTCGTGATCGAATACGTAGCTCTTGAAGCAACCTGTGCGCACGGTAGCGATAAAACGAAATTCTTCGCCAGCGAGAAACAAATGCTCACCAGGCTGAATCGGTCGCGAACGAGTCACGATCTGCTCAAACCGATGTGTCTCACCAGCAGACAAGCCCTGGGGCAGGCACCGATCATGCAGGGCACACCGACTACAAGCTAACTTAATGAGGCCAGCATAACGAGCGAAATCGCAGACATTGTCAGCTGTTTGCACGCTTTCCATCCGCCGCCCTCAATTGATGCATCGTTTATGCACTATATATCTTTCAGAACTGTGTCTTCAAGTGTATTTCTGGTTCTGTCAACTGACGATGTTCTGCGGTCGGCATGGTGGCAATTGAAAGCGGGCGGGGAAATTTTTCAATCGCATATCACAACTGTGAATGTTCAGTAATCGTACGGTCACTCAGCGCCCTTAAGGCGTTGCTGAATTCCTTTGCCGTGGGATTGCTTGATTTCATCTGCTAATTCCCGGGCCGAGCACAGACTCGATAAAGCCATCCAGACCCGTGACGTAATCGTGCCGGCTTATGTAGAAGCCGTTGTTGTGGTCGCCGCGCAGCTCGAGAAACGACTTTCGCTGCTTTACCGCTGCGTAAATCGACTGGCCCATTGCAAAGGGAATGATTTCATCATCCCGGCTGTGCACCACCAGCACCGGGCATTGCAGGCGGCTGGCGTATTCCACAGCCGGGTAGCGCAGCCTGGTGATCAGCTGCGCCGGCAGAAACGGGTAAAGCTGGCGGGCCATGTCCACCCCCGAGGTGAAGCTGGATTCGATGATCACCGCTGCGGGCCCATTCTTCATATCTGGCTGAGCGCCCAGCCAGGCCCCGACCGCACCGCCCAGTGAGCGGCCGAAGATGATGATCCGGTCGGCCGGAATCCCTCGTTCATCGACCAGGTAGCTCCAGGCCGCCTGCGCATCGAGGTAGGTGCCCTGTTCATTTGTCTTGCCGGTGCTTTGGCCATAGCCACGGTAGTCGATAATCAAAGTGTCCAGGCCCAGTTGGTGGAAGATCCCGATACTGTCCAGGCGGTGGGAAATGTTGCCGGCATTGCCGTGGAAGAACAGAACGACACCGCGTCTGTCAGTGGCCGGTACATACCAGCCATGCAGGCGCTCATCGTCACTGGTGGTCAGGGAAACATCTTCGTATTCAAGTCCGATGTCGCCCGGCGTTGCGGTCAGTGCGCGGCCAGGCAGACCCGACAGGAACACCATTTTGCCTTGTAGCAGGTAGAGCGCGAGCGCAAGCAGCACGTAAATGCTGGCGGCTATGGATAACAGGCTAATCAGGGTTTTCATTGATCTCCTGCCTATGGTGGAGCCCGCTCTGCGGGTGAAAGACAGCAATAATACACCTATGAAGCACAAGGTGGTGTGGATGAAGCCAGGGGATAAGAACTCACATGAACGGCAAAGAACACTTAAAATATCGTCCGTGACGGACAAATTCGAATCAGTTAGCCATAAGGTTTCCTACCGCGACAGCCGGCGGGCGGCTGCCCGCATCCTCCGGCCTGGCGCCAAGCATGCTTTGCGTCGTTTTGTCTTGTTTGTTGTGGTCGTGGCGCTGGTTTTTTACGTCTGGAATACGCTGACCGGCACCTTCCCGCCTGAGCAAAGAATCGTGCTGTTCCTGTTCCTGCTGGCGGTTGGTTTATGGATCACCGAGGCCGTTCCGGCTTTTGCCGTCGGCTTGCTCATCATGGGTTACCTGGTCTTTGCCCTGGGCACGGAGCTGATCCTCCCTGAGCCGTGGGACGTCAGCCCATATCTGAACACCTGGTCGAGCCCGGTGATCTGGTTGATGCTGGGTGGTTTTTTCATGGCCGAGGGCCTCTCGCGGACCGGTCTGGACCGGCAGCTGTTCGCCTTTGCCATGCGGCCGGCCGGGACCCGGCCCAGTCACGTACTGCTGGCCGTGATGCTGACCAGTGCGGTGGCTTCGATGTTCATTTCCAACACCTCGACGACGGTGTTGATGATTGGCGCAGTGATACCGCTTGTTCGCCAGGCCGGCAAGAACGAGCCGTTTGCCACGGCCCTGCTCGTCGCCATCCCCCTGGCGGCTTCGGTCGGTGGGATGGGCACCATTATCGGCAGCGCGCCGAATGCAATCGCGGCCGGTGTAGCCGCGGATTTCGGCAGGGGGATCAATTTTGTCGAGTGGATGCTGCTGGGTGTTCCGGTTGCCCTGGGCCTGGTTGTCGTGGCCTGGCTTTTCCTGCTCAGGATTTACCCGGCGACGATGGAGGAGTTCAAGCTCGATCTGAGCCACGAGGAAGAGCCGGAATTACCCGGAAAACGAGACCGTATCATCGTTGCCGTCTTGTCCGCAGCGACCGTAGTCATGTGGATGACGACACCGCTGCACGGCATTCACGTTGCGGCAATCTCCCTGATTCCGATCGTGGGACTGACCATGACCCAGGTGCTCGGCGCGGCAGACGTCCGTGGCCTGCCCTGGGATACCTTGATGCTGGTCGCCGGCGGGCTTTCCCTTGGCGCGGCCGTGGTGGATACCGGCCTGGCGGCAAGGCTGGCCACATGGCTCGAATTTCTAACCGTCCTGGACCTGGATTTCATGGTGTTCCTGGCGCTGGCCCTGATCACGGTCACGCTGTCGAATTTCATGAGCAACACGGCTACGATCTCGCTGATTCTGCCGGTTTCCGTGGCCCTGATGCCCGGCCGGGAACTGGAAATGTGCCTGATCCTCGGTCTCAGTGCTTCATGCGCCTTGCTGCTGCCGGTTTCGACACCACCCAATGCGGT